>JANXSH010001219.1 GCA_025356615.1 Planctomycetia bacterium
AAATCGACCCGCGAGGCGATCCACGGCTGGGTCGAGGAGAAGATCGCCGCCGACCTGTTCGTGACGAGTGGCTCGTCCCTGACCTCCGGCGGCGCGGGGCTGAGCATGGACGAGAGCCTCCGCAAGAAGCTCGAGGCGTCCGACGGCGTCGAGACCGTCCTGCCCGTGCGGTTCTGCCGACTCGACTACGATCCGCTGGGCCTCCCGCACGCCACGAAAGACAAGAAACGCATCATCTACCTCGTCGCGATGGACACGAACGCCTTCGTGAAAGTGGGCAAGGATCGGCCCCTCGCGAAGAGCCTCGCGCGGTTCCCCGACCTCGCCGTACCGGGCAGAGTCGTCGTCTCCGACAATTTCGCCCACCTCTACAAGGTGAAAGTCGGCGACAAACTCACTCTCCCCGCCGACGGTAAGACGATCGAGGTCGAGGTCGTCGGGACCGTCGTCGATTACTCCTGGAATCGCGGCACGATCATCATGGACCGCAGTTGGTTCCGTGAGGTCTACCGGGACCGGCAGATCGACGTGTTCGACCTGTTCCTGAAACCGGGCGCGGACGCCGCACTCGTGCGGGACGATCTCATGAAGACGCACGGCCAGAAGGAAGCGCTGTTCATCGTCAATCGCGCGGATGTCCATTCCGAAGTCAACTCGATGCTGCAAAAGGTCTATAGCCTCGCCTACGCCCAGCAAATCGTCGTCGGCATGGTCGCCCTCTTGGGCGTCGTCAGCGCGCTGTTCATCTCGGTCCTCCAGCGGCGGCGCGAACTCGGACTCTTGCGTGCCGTCGGCGCGACTCGGGCGCAGATCCTCTGGTCCGTCCTCGCCGAGGCGATCCTCATGGGCGTGATCGGGGCAGTGGTCGGCTTCGGAATCGGCCTGTTGCTAGAGTGGTACGTCCTCGACATCCTGCTCTTCGACGAGGCCGGCTTCGAGTTCGCCTTCCGTATCCCCTGGCTCGAGGCGGGCCTGGTCAGCCTCGGATCGATCGTCCTTGCGACCCTCGCAGGCCTCTGGCCCGCCTTCCAGGCGACGCGGTTGCGAATACCGGATGCGATCGCGTATGAGTGATTCTGCGGCGAACCTCATACCAGAAACGAAGCCATGAAGCGCATGGGGGTGGGCTTGACGAGCGAACAGCCTGTATAGAATGGGTTGGTGGCCAGCGAGGTAAAGCTACGAGTAGCCCTTTTCCAGCCGCCCCCCCCCTGCTGTGAGATCGCCTTCTCTTCCTACGGCGGGGTCGTTGCTCTTTAAATCGAGATCGAAGAACTTCGGCCATCTCTCGAGCATCTTCGCCACCGCGCCGGCGAATCAGAGCCGGCCCGTCGATCCCGCCTGGATTTCCCGCCGGCGTTGGGCGGCCGGTCACGCGATGAAGGGAATCTGCACCGAAAGTCGAGTCGGATCTGGCTCCTTATGAACCTTATGCTTGCTGCCTGCACTGGATCTGGTAAAATGAAACACATCGGTACTACCGAGTGACGGAGGCGGATCGACCTCCCATCGTGACTCCCATGAGCGATGAGCCGGTCGCCTCGTTGGAGAGGAGTTGAGCGCGTGGACAGGAACCGGACCAAGGGACGAAAGGTTTGCTTCACCTTGTTACTTCTCGTCCTGGTAGGCGGGATTCTGTACGGCGCTTGGGTGACACTCGTCCAATCCCCAATCGATCAGGATCTGACGCACCGACCTTGCACCAAGCCCGCGCTCGACTTTTCCCAGCGAGTGCCGGTTGCGATCAACCGTGGTCCCGATGTTTGGGACGGCTTCCAGGGCGAAGTACACCCAGTCCTCCATCGCCAGGGCGAACTGGAGTTGACCGCGAACTGGAACTTCGACAGGTATCAGGGCGAGGATTCCGCCTTCCTCCGCATGGCTCCTCCCCCGCTACGCGAGATGTTCTTGGGACTCCGGGTCTCCGTCCCGACCAAGACCTATACGTCCCGGAACTTTTCCCGCTTCTTGCCGGCGGAAGGGTTTGGTGCCGTGGGGCAGATGTGGGCACTCGACCAGGACGAGGTCGCCGATTTCTTGAAACAGTTCCACCCCTCCCCTTCCATGCGCCTCGTTGCCAAGGGGCGGCGTGCCGGGCCTGACGGGGCTTTTGCCATCTTGCGAGCCGTTTCTCCCTCCCACCTGGACATCCTTTTTCGGATCCATGCCGAGTTCGATGTGAGGCCGGAATCCTTGGACCCGAACTCGCGGGCCGAGGCGTGGTACTCGCCCGCCTGTTTCCTCGGCAGATTGGTGATCGATCGAAAAGCCGGAACGGTCGAGTCCTTTCGGCTCGGCCTGCCTA
>JANXSH010001146.1 GCA_025356615.1 Planctomycetia bacterium
ATCTATACGAGAGACGGGTCGGAGAATAGGAAGGAGAGGATGCCCCTCGAAGCGACGATCCAAGTCTGCGACCCGATTCGCGTTCCGGCGAACTCCCGTCCGGCCCAGAGAGGCGCTGACTCTTGGATGAGGAGGTGAACCCTTCGCTCCAAGCTCGGCGCGAAGCGGTTCCCCCCTGCGCGCTCGCGGGTTGGACGATTATTTACCGCAGACGTTCGTTCCGAGGTGGACATTCGATGAATTTGATCGAGGGAATCCGGTTTGCTCTTCCCGGTCCTCTGGTGGCGTGCTAGAAAGAGTGAGTGCGAATAGGCGCACGACGGCTGATGCTGTCTACCCATTCCCATCGCACGAATTGCGATGTGAACTTGCTTTTATTTGCCATCTGATGCTATCCTTCCCCTAGAATAAAAGGGAAGGGACAACGAACAGGAGAACCGAATGCCCTTGCGGATGCGTGTCCACGACCGGGAGCCGATTGGCCTGGCCCTTCGCCGTTTCAAGAAGTTGCTCGAGCGAAGCGGGATCCAGAAGGAACTGCGGAAGCGAAAGTATTACGAGAAGCCGTGCGAGGCCCGTCGGCGCGCAGAACTCCGCAAGCAGAGTGCGATCCGCAAGGCCCGCACCGCGCCGGTCAAGCCCCAACGCCCCTGAGTCGCGCTCCTCGTTCGGTTCGAGAGTGTCCTTCCTGCCCTTCCTTTCTCGCCCGCGTGTATCCCCCCGCTAGACGTTAGTGGAGCAGTGTGACTCTTTCATGAATACGAATACTCAGCACTATCTATCCCCCCATGCGTCGTCCGTATCTTCCGCCGAGAAGAGTACCGAGGACGCGCCGAATAACAAGGTCTGGACGCAGCGAGTGGGGGTTCCGGTCTGGGTGACCGCCTCCCCCTTCATCATCCTGCACCTCTGCCTCGTGTCCGTCTTCTTCGTCGATGTCACCTGGCAGGTTCTGCTCCTCTGCGCCTTCAACTACGTCTGGCGCATGTTCGGCATCACGGGCGGCTACCACCGCTACTTCGCCCACCGATCGTACAAGACCAGCCGGGTCTTCCAATTCTTCCTCGCCTGGCTGGGCGGCTCCGCCCTCCAGAAGGGGCCGCTCTGGTGGGCCGCCCATCATCGCGAACACCACCGCCATTCCGACACGCCCATCGACCCCCACTCGCCGCACGAGACGAGTTTCTGGTGGTCCCACATGGGCTGGATCCTCTCCAACGAGCACACGTCCACGCCCTGGGAGTCCATCCCCGACTGGGCGGACAAGTGGGAACTCCGCCTCCTCGACCGCTTCCACTGGGTGCCCGGCGTCTGCCTCGGCGTCGCCTGCTTCCTGTTCGCCGGCTGGAGCGGCCTGGTGTGGGGCTTCCTCGTCAGCACCATCCTGCTGTACCACGGCACCTTCACGATCAACTCGCTCAGCCACCTCTTCGGCAGCCGCCGCTACGCCACGCCCGACGACAGCCGTAACAACTTCTTCCTGGCCATCCTCACGCTGGGCGAGGGCTGGCACAACAACCACCACCACTACCAGAGTTCGGCCAACCAGGGCTTCTTCTGGTACGAGATCGACATCAGCTACAACATCCTCCGCGCCTTCTCGTGGTTCGGCCTGGTGTGGGAGCTGCGCAAGCCCAACGAGAAGGCCCTGACGCACCGCCTCATCAAGCCCCTCGAAGGCAAGGCGCTCGAAGAAGTCGCCGCCCGCGCCGCGTTGGCGGACGTGGCCCCGACCCCACAGGCTTGACATGGCGCGCCGACCCGTATCGCCCCACGCCCGCGCCTGTCGCCACCTGCGCGAGTGCGACCCGGTCCTCGACACGCTGATCGCCGCCGTCGGCCCCTGCACGCTTGAGCCGGGCGGCGATCCGTTCGTGATCCTCGTCCGCTCCATCGTCTCCCAGCTCATCTCCACCGCCGCCGCCCGAACGATCTACGGTCGCCTCGAGGCCGCCCTCGGCGAGGCGGGCGTGACGCCCGCCGCCCTGATCGCATTGGGCCACGACGACATCCGCAAGCAAGGTCTGTCGAACGCCAAGGCCCAGGGAATCCTCGACCTCGCCGGGCGTTCGTCCGACGGCCGGCTCGCCCTCGACCGTCTCGCCGATATGAGCGACGCTGATATCGCGACCCAACTCGTCGCCGTTCGTGGCATCGGCGTCTGGACGGCCGAGATGTTCCTGATCTTCGGCCTCGGAAGGCCCGATGTCCTGCCCGTCGGCGACCTCGGCTTGCGCGCCGGCATCCAGACGCAATACGCGCTGGAGGCACTACCCAACGCCGCGGAAGTTCGCCGCATCGCCGAGCCTTGGGTGCCGTACCGCAGCATCGCGACGTGGTACATGTGGCGCAGCCGCAGCGAAGTGCCGCAGTCGGCGTGAGACGAACGGACAGGCCGGTTGTCAGCACAACGGCGAGCATCTCAGAAAAAGAGATACCGATCGCGCAAGTCGATCCCGTTCGCGCATTCCAGCGGTGAATAGAGGAATGACTACTCACCAGAGGGCCATCCCGCTTGGCCTTTTGCTACACGAAGCACCATCTCTTCCCCAACCTGGAGTCCACTCGGCGACGGTCGCCGGGTGGACTCCTTTTTTTGGTGATTACGGGTTCCAATCACCCACTCCGTCATCGTCCCGCCCCGACGGGTTGATCCGAGTTGTTGGCCGAAGCCACGGCGTCGGCCCGAAGAGCGGCGGCCTGTTCGCGGGCCTTCGGGCTGCCCATCCAGTACACCCCGGCCACGAAGACGGCCCCTCCGATGACGTTGCCCAGCGTGGACAGCGCGAGGTTGTAGGCGTAGCCGTCGATGCTGATTCGCAAGGTCTCGCTCTCGTGCGGCAACAGCAGGCCGAGCATCAGGCCGCACATATTAGCGATGCTGTGTTCGTAGCCGCAGGTGATGAAGGTGAACATGCACCACCAGATCATGAGGATCTTGGCCGTCTCGGACTTGATGCGTGCCGCCATCCACACGCCCAGGCACACGAGCCAGTTGGCGAGGATGGCGCGGAGGACGAGTTGCTCGGGCGGGATGTTCATCTTCATATCGACGAGCTTCAGCACGAAGGCGTTGATCGGGTCGGCGTTCAGTAGCCCGGACCGCACGACGATCACGGCGAGGAGGACGCTGCCGGCCAGGTTGCCGATCCAGGTCCATACCCAGTTGGCGATCAGATCGCGCCAGCTACTCTTGCCGGTGAAGACGCCGAGGGTGAGGACGAGATTGCTGCCGGTGAATAATTCGGAGCCGGCGAATACGACGATGGTGAGCGCGCCGCCGAAGCAGACGCCCATGAGGATGCGTTCGGTGCCGGGGGCCGCCTTGGAGAGCAGTCCGCCGACCGTAAAGATGAGGACGATGGCGGCACCGACGTACATGCCGGCGAGCATGGAGCGGACGAAGTGGCTTACGAGCGAACGACGTTGGTGCGCGAGTTTGGCGACCGCCTGGTCGGCCAGGGCGTTGACGGTTTCCGTGTACATGGAGTCTCCTGGGAATGACGCATACGATCGCCCTCCGAGGGAGAGACTCGGAGCCGATTCGGCTCTACCGTGTTTGGACCGGAGCAAATAGTAGCTTATCGAACGGTAGAGCGAAGAAACAGAGGAACGGGGGGAGGAAATCTCCGGTAGACCGGCGGTTCGATCGAGACGAGGGGCGTATACCCTCCGAAACTCGTACAATCATCCCCGGACGTTCCGAACCCGAGGAGGCACTACCCATGCCCGTATCCCCGCTCGAATCGCTTGTTGCCGTCGGCACCAAGTTGTGGCTAGACTCGATCGACCCGGAGTTGGTCGCCAGCAATCGCGCGCTGGGCGCGACCGGGGCGACCTCCAACCCCATCATCATCGGCGACCTCATCAAGACGGGCCGGTTCGATGACCTCATCACGCAATACCTCCGCGAGGGTATCGACGACGAGACGCTCGCCTGGAAGTTGACCGATCACCTCGTCTCGGAGGCGCAGTCCGTCTTCCTCCCCGTCTGGAAGAAGACCCACGGCGACGACGGCTACGTCAGCTTCGAACTCGACCCCCTGCTCGAGGATCCCGCCTGCAAACTGTCGATCCCCGAGCGCTCGGCGAAGTACATCGAACTCGGCAAGGAGTGGTCCGCCGGCCACTCCAACCGCATGATAAAGATCCCCGCGACGCCCGCCGGCCTGGGGGCCGTCGAGGAACTGTGCGCCGCCGGCGTGACGCTCAACGTCACGCTCATCTTTTCCGAACGGCAGTACATCACGGCCCGCGACAGCATGTGGCGCGGGGCGCAACGGCGGAAGTCGCTCGACGCCTTCAAGTCGGTCTACAGCATCTTCGTGAGTCGGCTCGACGTGTACACCGCCGACAAGGTGCCGGGCCTCTCGCCCGCCGCCCAGGGCATGGTCGGCATCGTCAACGCCAAGCGCATCTGGGCGCTCAACCAGAAGTTCTGGGCCGACAAGAAGCTGCCCCTGAAGCAAGAGATGATCTTCGCCAGCACCGGCACCAAGAAGCCCGAAGACGCCGCCTGGAAGTACGTCGCCGCCTTCGCCGGGAGCGACATCGAGACGAACCCGCCCGGCACGAACGACAAGGTCCACAAGTCCGGCCAGACGTTCACGCGCATGGTCGATCAGATGCCCCCCGCCGACGTGCTGGCGGAGATCGACGCCAAGGTCGATATGGGCCTGCTGGAGAAGACGCTCATGGAGGAGGGGTTGCAGAAGTTCGCCGACCCTCAGAAGGCGCTCCTGAAGCTCATCACCACCAAGCGCCAGGCGCTCCAGCCGGTCGGGGCACGATAGGAATCACTTCACGATCGAGAAGAGGAAGTGTGGCCGGGAGCGAAGGCCCCGGCCACACCCACCACTCCGGGACTTCTTCCCGCACAGATCACAAGGGGCGTGGCGATGGTAAATCAGGGGGTTCTCGAACGGGACGATCTTTCGGGGCTGGAAGCCGCCCTCGGGGGTATGGAGGGGCTGACTCGGCTCTTGGTCGAGCAGACAGTTCGCATCATCCCGGTCGTTTTGTCGCTCCCCGGTGAGCATCGGCGACGCTGGATGGAGTGCGTAGCCGAAGTCGCCGCAGGCCGAACCGAAAAGGTACAGGCCGAGCGAGACGCTCTTACACGATCGCTGAAACACCACCTGGATGCGATGCAGCGGACGATACGCATGGTGGCGATCGCGGAATCCCTCTCGGGGGGACAGGTGGCCCGCGCCGCCGAGTTGCCGGCCGCACTCGCCGACCTGGAGCGTCTCCGCGCTGACGTATACGCTCACTGGCAAACCGTCGAGGATCTGGAGGATCTTGCCGCCGCCTCCTTCCCCCTTCCCGCCGCGCGACTGCGAACACTGGCGACGAAACACCCCGCGCCCCAGGCGTGGTACGATCAACAAGGCGAACCGTTTTGAAAGGGCTCCGCCGTGAGTACGGTTTGCCGAGGGCGCATCATTTACGTCGAGCTACCCGACCCGCAGGGGCGCAACCCGAAACGTCGCCCGAGCGTTATCGTTACGGCCACGGAAGACATCGTTCCCGAGGGGGAAGTCGTTGTCGTCGCCATTTCCACTCAGAAAGATCAAGCCCCGGTGGAGGTGCAGGTGGACCTTCCTTGGTCCCGCCCCCGGCACCCCCGAACCGGACTCAGTGAGCCGTGTTCAGCCGTCTGCACATGGCTTGCCACTGTTCGAGTGGCGGATATTCGGGACTTCGGCGGAATCGTGCCCGGCCGTTCGTTGCTCGAAATCTTGAACCGACTCGAGGAGTTGGAGCGAGGATCCGGTTCTCCTGGAGAGTAGTAAGAAGCATGATTTGCCCGGAGGCTCAACCCCGCGTATAATCGGATAGGAGAGACACAACGTCTCTCCTCCGAGATGTGGGTTCCCCCTCCGCCACACAAAAAACAAGGGAGTTCGACCATGCCCGCCATTCTGACCGACATCCGCGACGAGATCCGCGCCCTCAAGCAAGAGAAGGACGCCGTCCTCCTGGCCCACTATTACCAGGAGGGCGAGATCCAGGAGCTGGCCGACATCGTCGGCGACAGCCTCCACCTGTCCCGCGCCGCCACCAAAGTGACCGCCTCGACGATCGTCTTTTGCGGCGTCCACTTCATGGCCGAGACGGCCAAGATCCTCAACCCCGCGAAGAAGGTTCTCCTCCCCGACATGCTCGCGGGCTGCTCGCTCGCCGACAGCGCCCCCGCCGACAAGCTCAATCGCTACCAGGAGATGCTCCGCATCAACGGTCGGCGCTTCCAGACCGTCACCTACATCAACAGCACCGCTTCCGTCAAGGCGCTGTCGGACTGGATCGTCACGTCCGGCAACGCCGAGCAGATCATCCGCCGGGTGCCCGACGATGTCGAGATCCTCTTCGTCCCCGACCGCCACCTGGGGCAATACCTCTCCGAGGTGACGGGCCGCAAGATGATCCTCTGGGACGGCGCGTGCATGGTCCACGAAATCTTCTCCGTCGGCGACCTGCTCGTCCAGAAGAAGAAACTGCCCGGCTCGATCACGATCGCCCATCCCGAGTGCCCGGCCAACATCCGCGAACACTCCGACTTCGTCGGCGGCACGGAGGCGATGGTCAAGTACGTCGGCACCTTCGCCACGCCGACCGACTTCCTCGTCGCCACCGAGGCGAACATGATCTGGCGTCTCCAGTCGGTCCACCCGAAGCACCGATTCCACCCCGTGCCGGGCATCAGTTGCGCCTGCAACAAGTGCCCCCACATGGGCCGCAACACCCTCGAGAAGGTCCGCGACTGCCTGCTGAACGGCGCGCCGGAGATCACCTGGCAGCCGGAGTTCGACCGGGCCAAGGAAGTGTTGGAGCGGAGTTTGTTGCGGTGAGAGCGTTGAGCGTTCGACGAATACAACATGAGGGCGTAGTTCACGTCAAAATGCTCATTGCGTGTAATGTTTCCAAGTTGAGCAAATATTTTCATGCTCAAATTCTGCTTGACCCATCGCATCGACCAACGTCGAGTGCCATGTGTCTGTGATTGCATTCCATTTGCGGTCGCAATAGAGAAGATAGAAGCCGACCTCATTTTCGTATCGACAGATGGCAAGACCTGCGAAGCTGGTCTGAATCACGCCGGCAACTGTGTGATTGCAGGAATTGGTCGGGCGATGGCGGTGATCGATGGGCGTGTACATGAGGACTTTCGCTCCAGCGATGAGCATTGGGGCATCATCCATTGTTGTCTCCGCGAAAAAGATGTATTCGCTCACACGGCATCTTCATTCCTGTAAACGCCAAGTCGAAGCCTAGTCGAGCAAATCGTCAAGCGAGCGATAGACTATATCCTTGCCAGATTTGCCGTATTCGTCCACTACACTAGGTCGTGTGGACATTCACCTCGCAAGGTCTTCCAGACAAACGACTTGCGGCGAATAATCCTAGCGAGGCGCGGCGACAGTAACTCATTGAAGCCATTGTGGTTACGACGATGAATGTCCACACGACCTAGAACGATGAAACCCGCCTCATCGACTGACCGAACCTGCATACTAGCGACGAAGGAACGACGATGCAACTGGTCCCCAACCGCTTCCTGTTCCGCGTCCGCTATGTCTGCCCCTTCGTTGCCGACATCCCCGACGACGACGAGAACCTCTTCCGCCTGCCCGACTCGTGTCGCGTCGATAGCCTGGCGGACATGGACGGCAAGAGCGACTTCGCCGACATGCGGCTCGGCTGGAACGAGTCGGGCCTCGCGGTCGAGGTGGACGTTCGGGGCAAGGACAAGGATCTCGAGTGCGACGCCTCGAAGCCGAAGCTCTCCGACGGCCTGTCGCTGTGGATCGACACGCGCGACTCGCGGACGAGCCACCGCGCGAGCCGGTTCTGCCACCAGTTCCACTTCCTGCCGAGCGGCGGCGGCGAGGACCGCGACGAACCCGCCGTCGTCCAGGTGAAGATCAACCGCGCCTCCCAGGATGCCGCCCTTGCGGAGCCTGGCGCGATCCCGCTGCGCGTGAAACGGCGGGCGAAGGGCTACCGCCTGGCGGCGTTCCTGCCTGCGGGCGTCCTCACGGGGTTCGACCCGGAGCAGAACCCGAAGATCGGCATCTTCTATGTGATTCGCGATGCCGAGTTGGGCGAGCAGAGCCTCGGGGCGGCGGGCGAGCTGCCCTACGCGGAGGATCCGACGCTGTGGCAGGTGTTGGAGTTGGTGCGCGAGGCGGGCTGAGGAGCGGGGCCCGATTGCCCCGCTGGTGTCGAGTGGCCGGATTACTCGGCGGTGGCGGCGTCGGGCCGGAGACGCAGCGGGCCGCGGTAGGTGATGCGCCCCTTGGTCATGTCGTAAGGGGACATGGCCACGGTGACGATGTCGCCGGGCAGGATGCGGATGAAGTTGCGTCGGATCTTGCCCGCGATGTGGGCAATGAGTTCGTGACCATTCTCGAGCTTGACGCGGAACTGCGTGTTGGCCAGGGCGGCAACGACCTTACCCTGGACCACGATCGATTCTTCTTTCGCCATGAGCACTCCTCGAAT
>JANXSH010001171.1 GCA_025356615.1 Planctomycetia bacterium
CGACGGGCAGGAGGCCGTCGGCCCCGCCGATATCGACGAACGCGCCGAACGGCTTGACCGACCGGACCGTGCCGTCGAGGACTTGCCCCTCGGCGAGCGTCTCCCAGAGCTTCTCGCGGCCCGCCTCGCGCTCCTGGTCGAGGAGGACGCGGCGGCTGACGAGGAGGTTCTTGTCCTCGCGATCGACCTCGGTGATGATGCAGCGCATCTTGGTGTTGACGTAGACGTTGAGGTCTTCGACGCGGAACAACTCGATCTGGCTGATCGGCATGAAAGCGCGGATGCCGTTGACATCGACATCGAGTCCGCCCTTGTTGGTGCCGGTGACGCGCGCCTCGACGAGCATGCCGACGGCGACGATGGACCAGTCGGCATCGACGGCCGCACCCTGGCGCGTGAGGACGAGCAGGCCGTCGGGGTCGTAGCCCTCGATGTGGATCTCGACTTCGGTCCCGACCGCCGGGGGGCCGTCGGCGAACATCTGGACGTTCATGACGCCCTGGAGTCTGCCGCCGACATCGACGAAGACATCCTTGCCGCGAACGCTCATGACCTTGCCCATGCGCGGCCCCTGCGCGGGCTGTGCGGGCTTGACGTGCTTGCCGCTGCCGGTGCCCAGCGCCTTGGCGAAGTCTTGCTCCATCAGGCCGCCCATCGCCTCGGCGAGGTCGCGGTCCACGCCCAGGTCGAGATCCTTGTCGTACTTGCTGCGCCGACCGCCGAAGCCGAAATCATTCGGGTCGAGCGCTGGCACCTTGTCGCCGCGCACCGGGCCGCCTCGCGGTGGGCCGCCACCACCCTTGGCGGCGTCGCGGAGGGATCGACGTGGCTGATCGCCCATTGGTTGGGGGTCGTTCGTCGGCTTCTCGTCGCTCATGGCTGGATTCTTCAATGTTCAGGGTGCAGTGGAAGATTAGTCCAGGGCGTTGACACGCCCCGCTCGCCCCTCTCATCCTAGCGATGGAGCCGTGGCCGTTCAACCTACCTCTTTCGACTCCGGGTGGTGCAGGCGGAGCCAGTCGATCAGCGGCACCGGCTCCTTTTCGGGGAATTCGATCATCCAGTTCGCGCCGAGTTTCGTCTTCCCCAGTCGTGTCAGCATCTCCTTCTTCGACTTCACGAGGATCGTGAGGATGAGCGCCTCCTTGCGGGCACCGACGACCCACTCGGCGGCGGGCCGCGCGTTCTTCAGCCCCTTGCCGAAGGTCTTGTGGACGCCGACGCTACCGCCCGACGACTCGACCGCCTGGAGCAGGCCGTTGGCGTAGGCGACGAGGGACTTGTCGCGCGCGCCGGTCGTGACGCCCGCCAGTTCCTTGAGCTGGCGGATGTCCTCGGCCAGTTCCGCGATGACCTCGGATGTCTTGCCGGCGCGATCGACCAGTTCGGGCAGATTCTCCGACAAGGTCAGGGTCATCTTGTCCACGCGCGCGACCACCTGGGGTAGGTTCTTCGACAGCGCCTCGGTCGATTGCCTCGTCTTCTCGACGATCGTGGGCATGTTCTCCTCGAGCGACCCGCTCGCGGCGCGGATCCGCTCGCCCGACCGGCGAACCTGGAGGCGGATGTCGTTCAGGATCCAGACGACGGCCGCGAGAAAGGCCGCCGTCACGCCGAGAAAGGCCCATCGGAACATCGCCGATTCCTTCATGGTATCCCCTCCCATTCCCAGACCGGGTAAACGTGATCGTAGTTCTCGTCGAGGATCGTGACGTTGGCGAGCGTCGTCTTCCCGACTTGCCATTCGCCTCGGCCCTCGTGGATGTGGCCGAAGATCGCCAGGCGCGGGCCGATCGCCTCGATGCGCCTCAGTAGCGATGGCGAGCCGGTGTGGTCCATGCCGCTCGATCGGGGCACGCCGTCGCCAAAGCCGTGCGGCGGGGCGTGCAGGACGAGGATGTCGGTGTCTGGCGGGATCATCGCCCACTTGGCGATCAGGTCCGGCTCGTAGAGGTTGAACGCCCAGTCGAAGAACCACGGCTGCCAGGGCGTCCCCCAAAATCGCAGACCTTCCCATGTCATGCCGGAGTCCTCGAGATAGATCCATCGAAGGTCGCGCGGGACGAGGTCCGGGAATCGTTGGAAGACGAAATCGTGATTGCCCGCGACGCCGACGACCTGCCGTGCCGGGACTCGGTCCAGCCAGTGGCGGAACGTCGTGTCGAGCCATTCGGCCTGGAACGAGAGCTGGTGATTCGTCACCGGACAGAGGTCGCCGCCGAGCAGGAGCAAGTCACAGGGGAGGATCTCCGGCAAGGTGCCGTGCAAGTCGCTGGCGGCTCGAATCTTCATGAGAGTCCTCCGCAGTTGGAACGCCGTAGGGTGGGCCTCGCTCCTATCGTTTATACACAAGTCGCAACGACACGGGACGCAGAGCGTCCAAAGAGCATTCCCACGCAGAGCATGGGAACGAGATCGAGCATTCCCACGCGGAGCGTGGGAACGAGATCGACGCAGAGCGTGGGAACGGGAAGGGATGGTTTCTTTTCTCGTTCCCACGCTCCGCGTGGGAATGCCCTGCGGACGCTCTGCGTCCCGTATCGATTTGGCTCGTGTATAAACGACAGCCGCTCGACCCACCCTACGCCCGAAGGGCGGTTCGGCGCGCCCAGGGCTGTTGCTTGTTTCCGTAACTCGTTGAGCGTCGGGCGTAAGTCTAGAAAAGTCGCACCATCGTTCTTGGAGTGATG
>JANXSH010001221.1 GCA_025356615.1 Planctomycetia bacterium
CCGATCGGCCACACCGGGGGCATCATCGACCCGCCGCCGGAGTATTTGCCGATCCTGCGTCATATTTGCGACAAGTACGGCATCTTATTAATCTTCGACGAGATCATTACGGGTGTTGGACGGACAGGCGACCTGTTTGCCGCGATCACCTTCGGCGTGACGCCGGACGTGATCTGCACGGCCAAGGGGCTATCCGGCGGCTACGCGCCGCTTTCGGCCATGATCTGTACGCGCAAGATCGCCGACGTGTTCTGGGGGCCGATAGCGACCAACCCCGGCTTCGTCGAGGGTCACACCTTCGAGGGCAACCCGATCAGTTGCGCCGCCGGTATCGCCGTCCTCACGGAGATCCTCGAGCGCGACCTGTGCGGCAACGCCCGCGAGCGCGGCAGGCAGTTGCGGGCCGGTTTCGCGCGCCTCGCCGCGAAGTACGGCATCATCGGCGACATCCGCGGCAAGGGCCTGCTCCAGGGCGTCGAGTTCGTACAGGACGTCAAGACGAAGCGACCGTTCCCGCCCGAGGTCGGCATCGGCGTCCGCATCGGTCGGAAGGCGCTGGCGAATGGCCTTCTGTGCCGCTTCGACCCGAACTGGCTGGCGTTCGGCCCCGCGTTGGTCGTGACGGCGGAGCAGCTCGACGAGATGCTCGCGGTGCTGGACCGGAGCATGGGGGAGGCGTTGGAGGGGGTGCGGTGAGGGTGTTGCGTTCGCTTCGAACAGGTGGTCAGTCATGAATATTACACTCTATCCAGAAGATGGACGGTATTTGGAGCCGAGAGAGGTCGCCAGTAGGCTTGCTCAGTCGATGCCAAAGATCCTGATCGATTGGGCACGAGGCAACCAACTTGTAGAAGAGACGCGATTGGATCTCGTCAAGCGAAATGCACCAGATGTGATTCTGGAGAGTCACGACTCGCATTTCGATCGAACGGCCCAGGTGACGATTTGGTTTCCCCAATTCGTAGATCAGTCCGTGCATTTCGTGATCTGGCAACTCGAGGCAATTGACATGCAAGTCGGGAACGCGGGCAGCGATGAATGCCTCCTGTTTGCTGCCAGGCGGATGTCCGATGTTCTCGGCTATGAAATGTCTGTTACTCCATGTACTTCCTCGAACTCATCCAGCGGGGCGTCGAAGTCGGGAGCCATCCAGAACTCGGCCTTCTTGTAACTCCCCGCTTTGCAGGGCCACGAAGTCCGTTCGGCTTTCTCGAACTGGGCCAACGGCTTCCCATGATCCGTGATGGTGATCTCCTCACCCGGCTGTAGTCGTTCGATCAGTTCGGCCAAATGGGCTTGCGCGTCCGCGAGTGTGACGGTCGGCATATATTGGCTCCTCGAAGAGGGGCACTCCAGGTTGAGGGGACAGAGGATATCATATCCCGCCTCACACTGTCAGCAAACCTCAACTCGGCCCCTTGCTGCCGACAATCGTCCTTCGGATAACATCCTCGTCGCCTCGGCACTCTATCGGAGTGCTGTCGGTTCCGCTCCCCCGCCGTGCTGCCCCTACTGTCCCTCGCGCCGACGAAGCCATTTCGCCAAGGGCACGAAGCTGCACGTCGAGGACGAGAACGGCTATGGCGTCGGCCCACTCCTGCGGGACGTGAGACCGGAGTCCGGTCATCCGGGATGTGCCAGAATGGTCGCCATGATAGCTTCTCTCGGTGATGGCCTCCTGCCGGAGTAGCCGGGCGAACCGTGATGGCCAGAGCCTGCCCGATACAGTAGAAGTAGTCTCATCCCTATTCCTCCGTCTCGTCCGTTCGAACCGTGTCCCATTCTTTCTTCCGAGAGCTTCCCCTATGTTCGCTCGGTTCTTCATCGATCGTCCGATCTTCTCCTGGGTGATCTCTCTCGTCATCCTGCTCGTCGGCATCGTGTCCGTCTTCCTGCTGCCCGTCGCGCAGTACCCCGACATCACGCCTCCCACCGTGACGGTGACGGCCCTCTATCCCGGAGCCAACGCACAGGTCGTCGCCGACTCGGTGGCCGCCCCGATCGAGCAGCAGATCAGCGGCGTGGACCGCATGCTCTACATGTCGTCGCAATGCACCAACGACGGCGCGTACACCCTCACGATCACCTTCGACCTCGGCACCGACCCCAACACGAACCAGGTCCTCGTCCAGAACCGCGTCGCCCTGGCGCAGGCCCAGCTGCCGCAGCCGGTGCAGATCCAGGGCGTCTCGACCAAGAAGCGCTCGCCCAGCATCCTCCTCGTCGTGAACCTCATCTCGCCCGATAACACTTATGACGACCTCTACCTGTCCAACTACGCGACCCTCCAGATCAAGGACGCGCTGCTCCGCGTGCCCGGCGTGGGCGACGTGACCTACCTCGGCCAGCGCGACTACAGCATGCGCATCTGGCTCGACCCCGAGCGGATGGCCGCGCTGAACCTCACCTCGACGGATGTCGTCAAGGCGGTCCAGGCGCAGAACACGCAAGTCGCCGCCGGCCAGATCGGCCAGCAGCCGGTGCCCAACGGGCAGGAGTTCCAGCTCACGATGAGTACGCTGGGCCGGCTCGAGGACATCGAGCAATTCAAGAACATCATCCTCAAGTCGGGACTGCCCAAGGTGGGAGGCGGCACGACGCCGGTGGTCTACGTCAAGGACGTGGCCCGCGTCGAACTCGGCTCGCAGTCCTACGACCAGATCGCCCGCCTCGACGGCTCGCCGACGGTCGGCCTCGCGGTGTTCCAGCTGCCCGGCTCCAACGCCCTCGACGTGGCTAAGGCGGTCAAGAGGGAGATGGAGGTTCTCAAGGCGCGCTTCCCGCGCGGCGTCGATTATCGCATCGTCTACGACACGACGCCCTTCGTCTCGGAGTCGATCAACGAGGTCATCAAGACCCTCTTCGAGGCGGTCCTCCTCGTCGCCGTCGTCGTCCTGCTCTTCTTGCAGGACTGGAAGGCCATGCTCTTGCCGATGATCGACGTGCCGGTGTCGCTCATCGGCACCTTCGCGATCATGGCCTTGCTCGGCTTCACGCTAAACACGCTGACGCTGTTCGGCCTCGTCCTGGCGATCGGCATCGTCGTCGA
>JANXSH010001275.1 GCA_025356615.1 Planctomycetia bacterium
CCTCGGCGAGGCCATGACCAAGAAGCAAGTCGCGTTCTACGCGGTTCCCCTCGGCCATCGGCCCGACGCCCAGAACCTCCACGGACTCGTCACCGCCACGGGCGGTAAGACCGTTCGCGTCGGCACGGCCGGCCTCGAGCCCGTCGTCGTCACGCCCCCCAAGGAGGACGTGGCCGGGCCGATCGAACCGATCGATCCCGGTGTGCTGGCCCTCCGCGCGTTCGTCACCCGCCTCAAGAAGGACGTGGCCGAGCCGATCCTTTACCCCGAGGACTTCCGCCTCGCCGCCGGAGTCAAGGATGTCCTGCCGAGCAAGATGCCGCCCCTTCGCCGCGACGCCGCGACGCTGGTCGTCGGCAAGCTCGAGAAGGGCACGGCCACGGTCGGGTGGACGGCCACGGGCACCGTCTTCGGGAAGGAAGTCAAGGACGCCCGCGAACACAAGGTTCCCGCGACGGACGACGAACACTTCTTCCTGACGAGCGTCCACGGGCAATGGAAGTCGGCCCGCGAGCGGCCCGCGCTGCTCCAGGCCGACCGCGCCCTGGCCTACTCCCACAAACAGAACCAACTCGCCGTCGAGGATCTCGTCGCCAAGGGCGAGATGGCCCTCGAACACAACAAGATCGACGTGTCCAAGCGGCTCTTCGAGCAGGCTCTAGCGCTAGCCCCCCACTCCGCGGAAGCGGGCGGTGGGCTGACGCTCGTCGAGGACATCCGGGCCGGGCGCAAGACCCGGCAGCAGCTGCTCGAGGAGGTCCGCAAGAACATCGCCAAGCGGACGCTCATCCGCATCGAGGACGGCAAACGGCGGAAGATCGATGTCCTCGACGACGGCGACGTGAAGCCGGACGACCCCAAGCCGGACGACGGCAAGGGCGCGATCGACGACTTCAAGGCGCGCCGGCGCATCGCCGAGCAGCAGGCCGACATCCAGATCACCGAGGCGATCCGCCAGGCCAACCGCGTCATCCGCGTCAACCCCGACGAAGCCTACGCGATCCTCAAGCTTGCCCTCGACAACGTGAGGTCGAACAACGACCTCGAGCCGGCCACGATCAACGGCCTGGCCGGTCGGCTGAGCCGATCGATGGAGAGTACCGCCCGTCGGGGCAACCTCATCAAGCGCGACCAGGAAGAGGCCCTCGCCGTTCGCGCCGCCGCCGACTCGCGGTTGGACGTTCGCAAGGCCGAGGTGGCCGCCCAGAGTCGTGTCCGCGAGCGGATGCGCGTCTACCACAACCTGATGGACCAGGCCCGCGAGCAGGAGGCCTTCAAGCAGGCGCAGTCGATCCGCGAGGACCTCGTCCGCCAGGGACAGGACGTGCCCCAGGCGGTCACCGCCGGCACGCAGGTCGCTTTGAGCCGGTATCACCTCAACGAAATCAACGAACTGCGGCAGCTCCGCCGTGAGCGGTTCCTGTCGGTCATGCTCGAGGTCGAGCGCTCCGCCGTGCCGTTCCCCGACGAGCCGCCCGTGTTGTATCCCGACTCGGCGATCGTTCGCCGGCTGACGAAGGGTCAGTACGAGAACTGGAAGGACTGGTCGAAGTTCCGCATCAAGGAGTATTCGGTCGCGACCTTCGGAAGCGATGTCCCCGGTCGGCTCTTCGAGTTGCGGGACGCCCTCAACAAGACGGTCGATTACACCGGCATCGAGGCCAAGGAGACGAGACTCGGCGAAGAACTCGAGCGGCTCCAGAAGGTGTACAAAGTGACGTTCGATGTCAACGACGCCGCCTTCAAGAAATCGCTGATGGCCGATGTCCTCGAACAGAAGATCGCGGACCCGACCCCGATCCTGCCGATGAAGACGACCCTCAGCACGGTCCTCAAGAAGATCCTCGGTCGCATCGGCGGGACCTCGCAGGCGACCTACATTATCCGTCGCGACGTAATCGAGATCACGACGGCTGAGGCCGCCGCGCTCGAAAAGACGATTCGCGTCTACCCCGTGGCCGACCTGGTCTTCCCGATCGCACCCAATCTACCGCCCGCAGCGAGCGGAGCCGGGACCATCCTGGGCCTGGCGTCGGGCGGGGTCCAAGCCGGCTTCCAGGCCGGCGGCGGCTTCAACGGGGGCGGCGGCTTCAACGGGGGCGGCGGCTTCAACGGCGGCGGCGGCTTCAACGGCGGCGGCGGCTTCAACGGCGGCGGCGGCTTCAACGGCGGCGGCGGCTTCAACGGCGGCG
>JANXSH010001279.1 GCA_025356615.1 Planctomycetia bacterium
CCTTGATTTTGCGGCTGCCCAAACCTATAATTTGGTGGCATTTGGCGGAAGAACGTGGCTCTTTTCTTTCTTATTCCTATTCATCTCGCCTATCTTCCGCCGAAAAGGAGCCCTGAAATCAAGGGTGCGGAATATGCGGCTAGCGAGGGTTCTGTATACATCCTCGATAGTGGCCTGTTTCCCTCGCTTGCGCGTTTTGGTACTGCGCACCTCGTAGGGTGGAAATAGACGAACTCGCAAGAAAATCTCACAAGTACAATCCATGTAACATCTTACGTCTGAAACTGTTCTTTTGTCCAGAAGTCGAATTCGCCGGATGAACGCTGCGCATGGGGGAAAACACTGTTTGTCCGGTTGAGTCACAACTTCTTGTCCATGCTGTATTTATGGCAGAAGCTGTATTTCCTCCCTGACTGGTGCGCAGTACCAAAACTTGCGCGTCGGGCTTTGTACTCTCCCGTGTCAATCCTAACCGCGCGATGTATAGTTACTCCCGATACGGGTTGTCCGCCACATACAGCGTGCGGACGAATCGCGCCAACAGCCGCCGCTCCCCCTCGCTCAGCTTCGTCTTGTGGGACGCCATCGACGTGCCGATGACGCCCTCGGCCAGCACCTTCTCGGCGTAGGCGCGCGTGGGGCGGATCTCGCGGAAGTTCGTCGGCAGGGGGGCGATGCTCGCGGCGAGTTTGCCCGGCTCGCCCGCCGGGCCATGGCAGTTCTGGCAGTTCGTCGCGAAGAGCTTCCGCGCCGACTCGACCTCCGAGGGGGAGAGGATCTCCGCCTCGCGCGGCTTCTCCGCCTCGCCGAGGCTCTGGACATAAGTGGCGACGCCGCGCAGGTCCCGCGCGGGCAGTTCGTGCCAACTCGGCATCGCCGTGCCGGGCACGCCGGTCCACAGGATCCGGCTCAGGGCGCGGTCGGAGAATCGCGCCGTGGTCAGATCCCGGACGCGCGGCAAGAGCGCCTTCGCGCCGGGGCCGTCGCCGTCCCCGTCCTTGGAATGACACCCCGCACACTCGCGGACGAACACCGTCTCGCCCAGGAGGGTGAATCGCTGCCGTTCGCTCGGGTCGAGGCTCGTGGCGAACATCATCGGCGACCCAGGAATGCGCGGGATGCCGCAGTCGCAGAACATCCCGCGCCGCTTCTCCTCCTCGGGGTCCATGCCCGACAGGGCCGACGCGCCGGTCAGCCCGGCGAGTTGCGCGTCTCGGCCCAGCGTCTCGAGGTAGGCGACGAGGTTCCGCGCCTCGCGCGTCGGCTCCTCGACGGTGCCCGCGAACAGGAACGGGTAGGCCGGCATGTTCGAATCGGGGACGACGTGGCGCGGGTTATACAGGTGGGCGAGGTTCCAGTCGCGCGGCCTCTTGCCGCGCTGCCTCGACAGGTCCGGCCCGACGCGCCGGGTGCCCCATTGTTGGGGGAAGTCGCGCGCCGACTCCCACGCCTGGCTCGCGATGCCGAACCGACGCACGTCGTCTTCGGTCGAGCGGATCAGCTGCGAGTGGCAGTAGCCGCACCCCTCGCGCAGGTAGACCGATCGTCCGTGCAGTTCGTTCGTCGAGAGTGCCGTGATCGTCGTCGGCTGGGTCGCATCGATCGTCGCCTGGAGTGTCTGGTTCGGCAAGACGGCCAGGGCATAGAACGACAGGGCGAAGCAGCCTACTCCCGCAACCGCAAGGACGCCGTGGGCGCGCTGGAGCCAGGCGAGGACGCCCGTCATCGGCTCCGGGGCGATCGGCGCTGGCTCCTCCTCGGGTGCGGGCGCGACGGCTTCGGAGCGCGGCCCGGTGAGGACGCTCAGGCCGACGGCGAGGAACCCGGCCAGCATCGGCACGCCGGACAGCGTGCGGACGAGCCAGTAGGGCATCGACGCCCGCACGGAGTCGAGCCACGCGGCCTCCGAATGCCAGATCTGCGCCTGCACCAGCCCGGCGATCGTGAGATCCACGAACATGATCAGAAGCCCCGTCGTCAACAGCCAGAAGCCCCACCCCGCAGCGCGCGGGCTGAAGCGGAAACCCGGTTGCGAGCGCCAGGCGTGCAGGAGACCGCCGATGGCGATGAACGAGGCGAAGCCGATGAGGGCGAGGTGGGCGTGTCCGATGACCCAATCGCTGAAGTGCGTGAATCGGTTGACCGGCATGAGCGCCTGGAGCGACCCTTGCATACTCACGACGAGGTAGAACACGATCCCGAGCCAGACGAAGCGGAGAGGCACGTCCCGCGCGCCGACGCCAGCGCTGCCGCGCATCGACAGGAGGAGGTTCGCGACGACGAGGATGACGGTCACGCCGAGGTAGACCGAGGCGACGATGGCCCCCTTCT
>JANXSH010001285.1 GCA_025356615.1 Planctomycetia bacterium
GGACGGGACGACGCGATCGGTGGTCGACCTTCCGGCCCGAGCCTGCACCGGCGTGCTTACGCATCGCCGCTCCGGTCGTATCCATCCGTGATCGCTCCAAACGCGCAACTTCGAAACGCGCCAGCGAGGGATGGCTTCCACGTCCTCCGTCGTGGCCTGCTTCCCTCGCTGGCGCGTCGGGCTTAGAAATCCCCATTCGATTGCCCTCCCGAAAGATTTGCCCCACCCCGAAGTTGTTCCTGCGAGAGTTTTCCCTTTCGCCATGCCCCCCCAGCGACTACGATAGCCTGATCGTGCTGCGGACGAACGGGAGAAGTTATCGTGTTCCAACATTCATCACGAAACGGCGGGATGACGCGCCGTCGATTGCTCCAACTGGGCGGGATCGGCATGCTCGGGCTGAGTTTGCCGGAGTTGCTGCACGCCGGCGCTCCCGCCGGGCCACGCTCCCCCTCCAAGGTCGCGAAGTCCTGCATCTTCATCGTCCAGTACGGCGGCTGTAGTCAGATCGACAGCTTCGACCCCAAACCCGATGCCCCCGCCGAGATGCGCGGCCCGTTCCGGCCCATCGCCACGAAGGTGCCGGGCGTTCGCCTCTGCGAACACCTGCCCCGTCTGGCTCGTATGTCGGATCGCTATAGCCTGATCCGCTCCATGACTCATGGAAATGGCGGGCACGATGGCGGCATGCACATCTGCATGACCGGCCACAGTAGTCCGGTGGAAAGCACGCCGTATTACGGCTCGATCCTGGCGAAGTTGAGTCCGAGTGAGCGAATCGTCCCGCCGTATGTCTGGCTGCAAAATCTGGCCGGCGACGTGCAGCCACGCTACCTCACGGGTGGCTTCCTGGGGTCGGCGTACAGCCCCCTGCGAGTGGGCAACGATCTCGACAACCCTTCCGCTCCGGGGTTCCGTGTCAGGGCGTTCGATTCCCCCACCGATGTCCCCGTCGGCCGGCTGCTCGACCGGCGGCGACTGTTGACGCGGATCGAACGGGCAGACGCTCCGCACGGGGTCCAGGGACGAGCCGGTGAGTTCCCCCGATTCCAGGAGCGGGCCGTGGACCTGATTACCGGGCCGGAGGCGCGTCGGGCGTTCGACCTGGAGCGCGAACCCGTCGGCTTGCGCGATCGGTACGGTCGGCATCCGCTCGGCCAAAATCTGCTGATGGCCCGGCGTCTGATCGAGGCCGGGGTTCGGATGGTGAACGTCACCGCCTGGACGGGGACGCCTCGCGGTGAGAAGTTCGTCAACGTGCAGACCTGGGACATGCACGGCCCCGGCGCGGCACCGTACATCGGGAGCATCTTCGGCACCGGCTCCTACGGCCTGGCCTTTGCCCTGCCGCGCGTGGACGAGGCCGTCTCGGCCCTACTGAGCGATCTCGAGACGCGCGGCTTGCTGGAGACGACGCTCGTCGTCCTCGTCGGCGAGTTCGGCCGAACGCCGAAGGTCAGCAACCTCGGACGCGATCACTGGCCGGCCTGCTACTCGGCCCTGGTCGCCGGGGCGGGGATACGAGGCGGGGCGGTCTACGGCGCTTCGGACAAGACCGCCGCCTATGTCCGCGACAATCCCGTCCGCCCCGAAGACTTCGGGGCTACGCTCTTCCACGCGCTGGGGATCTCCTCCGATACTCGCCTCGGGGCCGACGGCTTCACCCGTCCGGTCAGCGTCGGTCAGCCCGTCCTGGATTTGTTCAACGGGTAATGGGCTGAGGATGCCGAATAGCGATTCGCTTGATTCGCGGACCAGTTCTGGCGTACAATTCCATTATGGGGCGATATCTTGCCATCCCTCTGATCCTCCTCCCTTCAGCCGGGCCAAGCCTGTGCTGCTGTAAGCTACCGCTGTTTGGCTCGCGGCCCGCCGAGTTTCAGTCTTGCTGCAATGCCCCCGCCGATCACAAACCGACGCCCTGCAAGGGCGACTGCCCCTGTCGCGTCTATCGCGAGATGCCTGCCTCGTTCTCCAAAGGGACGCCGGTCGATCTTGCTCCTCTCTTCGCTGGCTTCGTCGCCTGGCATGCCGTGTTCGTCGCGCTGCCTGGTGAGACCGTCCTCTTCGACACCGTTGGCCTGCCGTCGCCGTTCCTCTCAGCCGAACGGCTGCTCCACGTCCATCATCGTCTCCGCTGTTAGATGAGCGAGTCCTCGCCTCGTGATGAGTCTCGATCGAGGCTCCGCGTCAACTCGTATCTATCAGTCCATTTTGTAGGAGACCGATATGTCCAAGATTTTGATCGCGTGCGCCGCCTGCCTCGCTCTCACCCTGACTGGGGCGGCGTGGGTCGGCTTCCAGCCGGTCGATTCCG
>JANXSH010001326.1 GCA_025356615.1 Planctomycetia bacterium
TCAGCTCCCGGACGCGAGTTCCGAGATCGCCGCGCCGTCGCGGACGATGGGGACCGGCCGGCCCGAGAAGTCCGGCAGCGTCACCTTGGCGTAGTCGATCCCGAGGTGGGCGTAGATCGTGGCGAGGAAGTCCTGCGGCCCGATCCGGCGTTCCACGACATCTTCTCCCCGCCGGTCCGTGGCCCCGATCACCTGGCCCGTCCGCATGCCGCCCCCGGACCAGAGCATCGAGCCGGCGCGCGGCCAGTGGTCGCGGCCGGGCTGCACCGTGCCCTCGGACCCGCTGGCCACCCCGCCGCCGCTGCTGGCGACGCGGGAGATGTGTGGCGTGCGGCCGAACTCGCCCGTCACGACCAGGAGCACACGGCGGTCGAGGCCGCGCGCGTAGAGATCCTCGATCAGCGCGGTGACGGCCCGGTCGAAGACCGGAGCGCGGAACTTCATCGCGTCGAAGATGTGCTGGTTGACCGCGTGGTCGTCCCAGTTGGCGACCCGGCCGCACAGGGGGCCGTCGAAGGTGGACGTGACGACATCGACCCCCGCCTCGACCAGTCGGCGTGCCATGAGCAGCTGTTGCCCCCACTGGTTCCGACCGTAGCGCTCGCGGACGCGGTCGCTCTCCAGACCGAGGTCGAACGCCCGGCTCGCCTCCGCGCTGGTCAGTAGGCTGAGCGCCTGCTCCTCGAAATGGTCCATCGCCTTGACCGCCCCGGACTGGTCGATGTCCCGGCGCATGCCGTCGAACTGCAATTTCAAGGAGTTCCGCTGACGTAGTCGCCGGCCCTCGGCGGCGTTCTGGAGGCCCACATTCGGGACGCGGAAGTTCGGGGCGGAGGGGTCGCCGAGGACCGCGAAAGGCTCATACGCCGGCCCGAGGTACGCCGGCCCCGCGATCGTGAAATTGTCGTAGTTCCGAATGGGGTTCACGCCGACGTAGACGGGCATCTTGCGACCGTTGCCCCCGCGCTGCTGGGCGGCGACGCTCATCAAGTCGGGGTAGACCGGGCGGAGCTTGTCCTGGGCGTCGGGGTCGCCGCAGAGCATCTGGAGCGAGCCTGCCGGGTGCCCTCCGCCGGTGTGGGCGAGGGAGCGGAGGATCGTGAATCGGTTCGATAGACTGGCGTGGCGGGGCAGCAGCTCGCTGACGCGGAGGCCGGTCGTCCGCGTGGCGATGGCGGAATACGGCCCGCGGTACTCGGCGGGGGCGTCCGGCTTGGGGTCGTAGGTCTCGAGGTGACTGGCGCCGCCGCGCAGCCAGACGATGATGACCGCCGTCCGCTCCCGGTCGCTGCTCGTCGCCGCCCGGAGGCGCATCAGGGCCGGGAGCGACAGCGCCCCGAAGCCGGCCAGCCCCGCCCGCAGGCATTCACGTCGGGTCGGATGGTGTACCGCTCGGGAGGGGGTTTCGATCGGCCCTGGCATACGCACGTCCTCTGGGGGGCGAAGTTCGGGCGTCCGTCGGGCGTCATCGCGGCGAAGGACGGGTAATGTTACTATAGGAGATTGTACGCGAGAACGCTGAGTAGTTCACTCGGCAAAAGTGTGGAGGGCCTCCGAAGCGCGTCCCCTACACGCTATTGCCGAATGGACCGCTTGGCCCGACGCTTCAGCGAGGGTTACGGATCCCTCGCGCGCCGGGCCAAGAAGGACTCCCAGCGAACATGCGGAACAGCCATCGGGTGGCTTACCTAGTCCCCGGCTTGCTCCCCTTTGCCACACATCCCGGACACTGCACGCCGAATCGGCTCGGCTCCAGCACGAACGTCGGCCGGCGACAACTCGGGCAGGGCAACGCCTCCAGCGCCTCCACGAGGGGATCCCAGACCAGTTCGACCGCCACCGGGGGCATCTTCGGCGCGATCAACGTCGCTTGCACCAACACCTTCGGCTGATCGACTCGCAACATCTGCATAAGCCGCAGGTGCGCCCGCATTTGGCTCTTCTGCACCAGTTCCGCCACCCGCAGTTGCTCCTCGCCGCTGATCGCCTTGCGCCGTTGTTCGAGCCTCACGGCGGCC
>JANXSH010001371.1 GCA_025356615.1 Planctomycetia bacterium
CGTCGTCGAACGGATACCCAGCAAGACCAGGAGGTCCCGATGAATACCAAGACTCACATCCTTCACACTCTCCACACTGCCACGCCGAAGAGTCGGACGGCCGCCCCCACTGGGCGGGTCGTGGAGTTGCTGAGGGAGATCAATATCGCTCTGCACGCCACCCGCGTCGTCGGACGGCGAGACCAGATCGAAGTGGCCGACGAGCGTGAACCCGCCCTTGCAATGCGACACGGATTAGACGGATGAAGCGGATCGATACGGATAAAACGGGCTCTTTGCCATTTGTGCTGATTCAGGAAAAAGACCTCCGCAAAGACGCAAAAGAAGATGAGAAGCACTCATTTCTTCTCTTCTTTGCGGCATTGCAGCATTGCGGCATTGCGGCATTGCGGCATTGCGGCATTGCGGGAGGTCTTCTTCTTTTCACGTCTACCGCCTCAGCATGATTGGCGAAGAATCGGATTTCCGGTTGCATCCGCGTGCCATCCCGGTAGGATGATCCCGTCAGGGACCACGCCGACGCACGAGGGGGCCGATCATGTCTCGATCACGCGATAACCAGGACACCACTCGCGGCGTGTCGCGCCGCGACTTCCTCCGCACCGGGTCGCTCGGGGCGGGGGCAGTCGGCCTCTCGCTCGCGGGCGTTCAGGCCGCGCCGACGAAGGAGGTCAACTGCATCCTCCTCTTCCTCGTCGGCGGGCCGTCGCAACTCGAGACGTTCGACCTCAAGCCCGATGCTCCGAGCGACATCCGGGGGCCGTTCCGCCCCATTCGCACCAACGTGCCGGGCGTCGATCTCTGCGAACACCTGCCCCGCATGGCGAAGAGGGCAGATCGCTTCGCCATTCTCCGCTCCGTCCATCATCTGTCCGCCCCGATCCACGAGACGGGCCAACAGATGATGCAGACGGGCCGCCTCTTCCGTGGCGACACCGAATACCCCCATTTCGGCGCGGTCGTGTCCCACCTGCGCGGCGACCGGGGAGGCGCGCCGGCCAACGTCCTCTTGCCGCACGTTATCGGCAACACCGGCGTTTCGATCAGCCACGGCCAGGGGGCCGGAGCGCTCGGCGAACGCCACGCGCCGGCCCTGAAGAGCGCGGCCAGGAGGCTCGCCCTCGACGAAACACTCGACACGCGCTCGCGCTACGGCATGAACACTTTCGGCCAATCCTGCCTCGCCGCCCGGCGGCTCGTCGAGGCCGGAACCCGCTTCGTCACCGTCAACATGTTCGACACCGTGTTCAACAACATCACCTGGGACTGCCACGCCGACAGCGGCTCGCTGCCCGCGACGCTCGACGACTACCGCACGACGCTGTGCCCGATGTTCGACCAGGCGTATTCGGCCCTGCTCGACGACCTGGACCAGCGCGGAATGCTAGGCAACACGCTCGTCCTCGCGATGGGCAAGTTCGGACGCACGCCGCAGATCAACCCGCGCGGCGGTCGCGACCACTGGCCGGGCGTCTGGTCGGTGCTGTTCGCCGGGGCGGGCATTCGCGGTGGGCAAGTCGTCGGCTCGTCCGACCGTCTCGGTGCCGAGCCGCGTGACCGGCCGACCAGCCCCGCTGAGGTCGCCGCAACGGTCTACACGGCACTCGGGATCGACCCTGCGATGACGCTGAACGGCGAGCCGCTCGTCGAGGCGAAGCCGGTGCGGGAGTTGTTCTGAGGCGAGCGGGGGCTGTGAAGCCCCTGGTCCGTTCGACATCGCATGAATCCAGGGCGTTTACACGCCCCGCTCGCCAGTTCGGAGACCGTTCACGATGACCCCCAACGCCGCCGCATCTTGGATCCGCGATGTCACCGAAGAGACCTTCGAGGCGGATGTCCTCCAGGAGTCGATGGAGCGCCCCGTCATCGTGGACTTCTGGGCACCGTGGTGCGCGCCGTGCCGCGCCTTGGGGCCGATCCTCGAGAAGCTGACGAACGAGAAGAAGGGGGCCATCACCCTCGCCAAGGTCAACACCGAGGACGCGCCGCAGCTCGCGGAGTATTTCCAGATATCGGCGATCCCTGCCGTCAAGATATTCGCGGAAGGCCAGCTCATCCACGAGTTCCAGGGGGTGATGCCCGAGGCGTCGTTGCGCGAACTGTTCGACCAACTCGCGCCGTCGCCCGAGATGTTGCAAGAGGCGGCGGCGGCCCACGCCGCCGCGACCGCCGACCCGGCATCCGCCGAGCGCCACTACCGCGACCTGATCGCCAAGGACGCCGAGAAGGCCGACCCTCGTCTCGGACTGGCCCGCGTCCTTTTCGAGCAAGGGCGTTTCGACGAGATCCCCGAGGTTTTAGAGCCGGTCGGCAGTTCCGGCGACGACGGCGCGGCCGCAGACGCGATCCTTGCACGCATCAAACTGGTTCGCATGGTCGAGAAACTCGGCGACGAACAAGCCCTTCGCCGGCGCGTCGTGGGGGAGCCGAAAAACGCCCAGGCGCGGCTCGAACTTGGGACCGTCCTCTCTGCTCAGGAAGCCTATCAAGACGGACTGGCCATGCTCCTCTCGGCGGCTGAACTCGACTTCCGTCTAGCACCCAAACAGGTGCGCGAGGTCATGGTCCAGGTGTTCTACGCCATCGGCGCGAGCCACCCGCTCGCCAACGAGTACCGCACGAAATTGGCGCGCTTGCTGTACTGAGGAAATGAACCACTCGGTGCGAGAATCCATCAGTCCTTCGTCCCTCGCCTGCCGACTGGCCCCAGGCAAAGCCTTCGCCCGTATCTCAGTCGCCGGTCCGCTAGAATTCATGCACTTTCCTTGCGATTCGGCTAGTGGAACGACCTTGTAGTGCATAGAATTCAACTTCACTGGAGGTGTGGTCTGACTCTTCGGGTGGAACGGCACGTTGGCGGGAAGGAGGCCGTCGATGGACATCCGCTTCTTCGATGACCCCGAGACGGAGCAGCCTCATATCTACGGACACGGCGTCACCGAGCAGGAGGTGGAGGAGGTCGTGCGCGGCAGCGGGGAGGATCTCCGTGGCGAAGGGGACTCACACCTGAAACTCGGTCAGACGCTCGCGGGCCGATACCTCCAAGTCGTCTATGTGCCGGACGAAGACCCCGAAAGCGTTTTCGTCATCACGGCTTATGATCTTCAAGGCAAGGCGAAGAAAGCATTTCGTCGCCGACAGCGGAGGAGGCCAACGTGAGCCAACAGAAACTGCCCCCCGGCTGGGACGCGGAGCGCATCCAGAAAGTGATCGCCCACTACGAGTGCCAGGGAGAAGACGAGCAGTTCGCTGAGATCGAGGCGGCGCACGAGGCCGATGGCATCACCATGATGGCCGTGCCAACGGAACTGGTGCCCGAGGTCCGTGCCCTGCTCGCGCGGAAACAGAGCGCTTGAGACGACGCGACGACAAGCTGGCTGCTTTCACCGACCGTGAAGGGACGACCCCTTGCCCCCTCCCGCGCCGATCATTCGTCTGGTGAACGTGACGCGCCGCCACGGCCCGGTGACGGCGCTCGCAGATGTCTCGCTCGGGGTCTCTCCCGGCGAGCGCGTCGCCATCCTGGGTAAATCAGGGTCCGGCAAGTCGTCGTTGCTCCACCTCCTGGCGGGTCTCGATCGACCGACCGCAGGCGTCGTCGAAGTCAAGGGGCGCGACCTCGCCTCGATGAACTCGCGCGCCCTCGCCGACCACCGCCTGCGGACGGTCGGCATCGTCTTCCAGGCGTTCCACCTCATCGGCTCGCGCTCGGCCGCCGAGAACGTC
>JANXSH010001389.1 GCA_025356615.1 Planctomycetia bacterium
TGAAGATCGACTTCGAGGGCATCGAGGACCGCATCCTCCGCCTGCCGGTCAAGACGGGCAACTATCGCAACCTCCAATCGGTCGGCGCGTCGGTGTACTACCTGCGCGGCTCGTCGGGCGAGCCGAAGCCCACGTTCGCGGTCTTCGACCTCGCCACGCAGAAGGAGACGGCGCTGGGTAGCGTCGGCGGCTTCGACCTGTCCGCCGACGGCAAGAAGATGATCGTGTCGCAGGACGGCAAGTACGGCATCATCGACCTGCCGAAGGGGCCGGTGACGATCACGCCGCTCGACCTATCGGGCATGGAGATGAAGCTCGACCGCGCCGCCGAGTGGAAGCAGATCTACCACGAGTGCTGGCGACAGATGCGCGACTTCTTCTACGACCCGACGATGCACGGCGTCGATTGGAAGGCCCTCCGCGACCGCTACGAGCCGCTCGTCGCCCATGTGGCGCACCGCGCCGACCTGTCGTATGTCATCGGCGAGTTGATCTCGGAGTTGAACGCGGGCCACGCCTACGTCGGCGGGGGCGAAATGGTCCGCCCCGCGCGCGTGCCATTGGGCCTCCTCGGCGCGAGGCTGCGTAAGGATCCGAAGACGGGGTATGTCGAGATCGTCAAGATCCTGAAGGGCAACCGTTGGGATCCGGCGTTGAAGTCGCCCCTTCAGGAAATCGGCGTCAAAGCTAAGGACGGCGACCTGATCGTCGCCATCGACGGCAAGCCGACGAGCAAGATGGCGAACCCGTATGAGGCGCTCGTCAACAAGGTCGGGAAGCAAGTGACGCTCACGCTGACGAGGCGCGACGACCTGAAGGTGGAACGAAAGGTCGTCGTCGTCCCGATCGCGGACGAATCGGCCCTCTATTACCACGAGTGGGTCGAGGGCAACCTGAAGCGCGTCAGCGACGCGACGGACGGGAAGGTCGGCTACCTGCATGTGCCCGACATGCAGCAGAACGGCCTCAACCAGTTCGCGAAGTATTTCTACCCCCAGGTGACGAAGAAAGCCCTCGTCATCGACATGCGCGGCAACGGCGGCGGCAACGTCTCGCCGATGCTCATCGAGCGCCTCCGCCGGGAGATCGCGATGATTACGATCTCGCGCAACTCCAGTCCCCGCATCGACCCCGCCGCGATGGTGCATGGGCCGATGGTCTGCCTGCTCAACGAGTTCTCGGCGTCCGACGGCGACCTGTTCCCATACCGCTTCCGCCAGCACGGCCTCGGCAAACTGATCGGCAAGCGGAGTTGGGGCGGCGTCGTGGGCATTCGCGGCTCGCTGCCGCTGCTCGATGGCGGCACCCTGAATCGGCCCGAGTTCAGCCGGTACGACACCGAGGGCAAGAAGTGGGTGATCGAGGGCTATGGTGTCGATCCCGACATCGTCGTCGATAACGATCCCGCTCGCGAGTACGCCGGCACGGACGAGCAACTCGAACGCGGCATTGCGGAAGTGATGAAGGATCTGAAGGACGGCGCGACGAAGGGCAAATGGAAGATCCCGCCCCCACCGCCGTCGCCGAAGAAGTGAGAGCGTGTGAAAGATTGTTAGCGAACCGGTCGCTAACCAGTAGTTTCAAAGAAGAACTATCCGCAGATTGCGCAGATTGCACAGATTAATACAGAGAAGAGATAAGCCAGAACTTGTCTCATCTTGGAGTGTATTCTGTCTAAGAGCCGAAGGAAACAATGAAGAAACCGCCTGGTTTCCGGTCTGTTTTAGCATTCGCCGTCATTGTTTCCTTCGGCTCTTAATCTGTGTAATCTGCGCAATCTGCGGATAGTTCTTCTTTGAAACTACTGGTAGACGCTGGACAGGCCGCCGATGAGGAAGGCGATGGGCAAAGGAAGCCCACGCCGTCACCGTATGAGTGATACCTCCCGGATGCAGGAGCCTCAGCGATCGCTGATCCGAGAGGAAGGGGTTCCACTCACCCTTACGCCCTACACAGCGGATGCTTCAGCGTCTTCCACGCGCCGCCCTCGGCGCTCGAGGCGACGCACTGCGTGATGAAGTTCATGCCATCGACCCCGTCGGCGACGCTGGGATACAGGCTCTTCGCCGCGTCGAACGGCTTGCCCTTCGCGCGCAACGCCATGTCGGCGTAGGCGGCGGTGTAGATGTTGGCGAACGCCTCGAGGAACGCCTCGGGGTGGCCGGCGGGGATGCGCGTGGACGCCCCCGCGAGCGGGCTGAGGTAGGGGCCGCCCCCGCGCGTGTAGATCGCGTGCGGCTTGCCGTTTTGCCGGACAGTCATCTTGTTCGGCTCCTCCTGATGCCACTCGATCGCGCCCTTCGTGCCGTCCACCTCGATCCAGAGGTCGTTCTCCCGTCCGTGGCTGATCTGCGACGCGGTCACGGTGCCGAGGCCGCCGTTCGTCCACTTGATGATGGCGGTGCCGTAGTCGTCGAGCACCCGGCCCGGCTCGAAC
>JANXSH010000012.1 GCA_025356615.1 Planctomycetia bacterium
GTGACCGGCGCGATCAGCATGGGGGCGACGGGGGCCGGTAAGATCGACGGGGCCACGAAGACGCTCAGCCTCACCGGAGCGGGCTCCGTATTCACCTGGTCGAGCGGCGAAATCGCTTCCAAGGTCACCCTCGGTAAAAACGGCACTAATCCGACCCTCAACATTTCGGGGGCCGTGACCCTGTCTTCGACCAACTTCGACTCGTTCGCCACCACGACGTGGACCGGCATTGGCGACCTCACCATGAGCATCGGCTCGAAGTTCACGAACGAAGTCGGTGCCACGTTCGATGTGCGGAACAACCAGAGGATCGTGGTCCCTATGGGTGTTGGGGGAGCCATCTTCTCCAATGCCCAGGGGACGTTCAAAAAGAGCGCGGGCGCGGGCACCACGGAGATCCAATGCTCGTTCGCCTCGAGCGGCCCCCTGCTCGCCGGGGCCGGCAACATCGATTTCACGTTGGTGTTCACGCAGGGCGCCGGTGGCGTCGTAACACTGGCCGGCGGGTCGCTCCAATTCTCCGGCTCCCTCAACAACGCAGGGGGCGTACTGACCGGGTCGGGGACGATCACCGGCAGCGTCAGCAATAGCGGCAGGGTCATCCCCGGTACCGGGGGCGCACCCGGAACGATCACTATCGTGGGTGGCAACTACACCCAGACGGCGGCCGGCGAACTGGTCATCAACGTGAGCGCGGCCGGGGGTATCGGGCTTCTTGATGTCCAGGTGGCCAACGGCTTCGGAGGAAATGTGAATATCACTGGAACGCTCACGGTGAACCGGAACGCCGGCTACACCCCGCCGCTCGGCACCGTTCTCACTTTCCTGACCTATGTGACGGACACGGGCGGCGACTTCACCACGAAGACCTTCAACAATAACGCCTGGAATAACGGCGGTGCTCGTTCTTTCTCCAAGACGGCTAACGGGACGGCGGACCAACTCACCGTCATCTAACGCTCCAACACTACTCCTCTCTCCCCTGTTCGCCGGGGAGAAAGGAGCGAGTTCGCCCGATTTCCGCATCTAGCGATGTAATGCTACCGACTTCGGTGTGCATGTAAAGGAGAGACAGGATGTCGCGCTCGTTTTGCTCGGTACTGTTCGCCTCGTGGATGCTGCTCCCGCCGTTCGGTGCTGCGGCGTTATCCGCTGCGGCACCCCCCCCGGCGGCCAGCCCCGAGAGGATCGCCGAACTGGTCCGTCAGCTCGGCGCGGACACCTTCGCGGAACGCGAGGCGGCGGAGGGGCTACTGCTGCTCCTCGGACGCCCGGCCCTACCGGCCCTGCGGCGCGCTTGCCTGGACAAGGATGCGGAGGTCCGGAAGCGGTCGGGGCGGCTGCTCCGGTGGATCGATTTCAGTGACATCGAAGCGCTCCGCGCCAAAGGGGCGAAGGTTCAGGTCGATGGCCGCTTCGAGGACGGTCGGATCTACTACGTCGATGCTAAGGGCTTATCGTTCGACGACGACGATCTCCGTCGCGTCGGCAGGCTGGGTCGAATCCAGTGCATCAACTTCGAGAACGCGGAGATAACAGACGCGGGACTGGCCGCACTCTCGGCCCTTCCCAGGCTTACCCGGCTGGAACTCAACGGGTGTAAGATCTCCGGGCGAGGTCTACTGCACTTGAAGAACTCTACTGGATTAAGCATTTTGGATCTCAGCGCAACCCAGATGCAGGATAAAGACCTTGCTCACCTCCGGGGGTTTTCGGAGTTATCGACTTTATGGATCAAGCACTTGCCCATCGGGGACCAAGGCGTTGCGCATTTGCCGCGCAACAAGAACCTCTTGGCCCTCAATCTGGAGGATACAAGAATCACGGACAAGGGACTGAAGCATGTCGGCAAGCTCGAGAAGCTGCGATACCTCTGGCTGCATCAGACGGCCGTCACGGACGAAGGCTTGAAGCACCTCGAGGGGCTGACCGAACTGCGGTTCCTCGATGTGACTTTTACGAAGGTCACCCCAAAGGCATTCGAGGCGTTCAAGCGCAAGATGCCGAAATACGGGAAAGACTGAAGACGCTGGGCGTTCGGCGCGACGACACCGGCAAGCACCTTCGCCTCGGGGAGCAAGAGATCCGCTGCGACGAGATCCTCGTCGCGGTGGGCCGACAGCCGAACGTCGAGGGGCTTGGCCTGGAGGCAGCCGGGGTCGCGTTCGACGCCAAGAAGGGAGTCGTCGTGGACGACCGGCTCCGCACGACGAG
>JANXSH010000033.1 GCA_025356615.1 Planctomycetia bacterium
CGACGACGACGACGACGAGGTAGGGATTCTCGTCGATGGCGTCGGTGCCTTCCGCTCCTCCGATCATCCCAGGACGGCCTCCGCCGCTGCCTGGCCCGCCCGGCCCCGGCATGCCGATCTGGGCACCGCCCGGCGCGCCACTTCCGCCGGGGCCACCGGGCCTACCTCCACCAGGGCCGCCGCCACCACCAGGAAGGCCACCGCCACCAGGGCCGCCGCCGCCACCAGGAAGGCCGCCGCCACCAGGAAAGCCGCCGCCAGCCTGGGGCGGTCCGCCAGCCTGGGGCGGTCCGCCTCTCTGCGGCGGAGCTTCTATCTTCGCGTTCAAATTGACAACGATGACGATGTAGTCGGCTTGGACGAACGATATCGCCCCCAGCAGGACCAGTGCGGACAGTAGTCGGCATCTCATCTGTGGCATGCTCCCGGAGTCCGAAAGGGGCGATCTCCGCTCGGACGGAATCGCGCGAGTGGTCTCTTTAGTCTACTCGATACGGCGAGCCGGGTCGAGGGGCGACACCTCTGGATGAAGAAATTCCTCGATCCTCCCGCATTCCTATACAACACATCGACGGAGGATTTGTTGGCGGAACACGCTTTCTGTAGGCGGGTCCGATCCTTATACTAACTTCATCCCATGTCGTGTCGTAACGGAGGCATTCGATCATGAGCTTCAAACTGGATCGCGTCCATGTGTGGTGCGGCGAGGTCGCCGACGAGGCCGGCGGCGTCTCCGCCAAGCTGGCCCTCCTGGCGCAAGCCGGGGCCAACCTCGAGTACATCACCACCTACCGCCTCACCGCCAAGCCCGGCACAGGCTCCCTCTTCGTCGCCCCGATCACTGGACCGCTCGCCGTTCGCGCCGCCAAGGCCGCCGGGCTGCACGAGGTGTCCGAACCGATCGTCCTCCGCGTCGAGGGAGACAACGCCGCCGGCCTGGGCCACCGCGTAACGCAGAAGTGGGCCATCGACGGCCTGACCTTGCACGGGCTTACCATGTCAGTCCTCGGCGACAAGTTCGTCGGCTATGCTTCCTTCGACTCCGTCGCGGACGCCAACCGCGCCGCCGCTATCCTTGGCGATCTCGGCAGCGCCGCCGAGGCCGAGGTTCGCGCCGCTGCGCACGCCAGCCGCTAGGTACGAAGAATATCTCGGTTCTCCGCCACTCATGCTGAGGACGAGGCGGGGAGCGAAGGAGCGACGGTATTACCCCGGCAAGGAAGTTTCGCACTGGTCTCAGCCCGACGCGCAAGCGAGGGAATGCTGGCTGCCCGAGAAACCCTCGCTCGCGCGTCGGGCTAAGACCTTGCTCAGTGAGCATCTTCCGTGCCGAGGTAATAGGGCGATGTGCGCCGTGACGAGCGTCCTCGAACCCCGCTTACTTCGTGCGCGGCTCCTTCGCTCCCCTCCTCGTCCTCAGCACGAGTGGCGGTGACCCCTTATTTCCCCATCTGTCGCACCGGCTGGCGCTGATCGGCCTCGCGCAGGTGTTCCAGCAAGATCCGTCGCACCTCGAGGATCGCGAGCGGATGATGGTGAACGTGGAAATGATCCGCCGGGACGACGAGTTCGGAGTCGGTGCCCTCGAGGTGGGCACTCGTGTAGGGCACGACGCCATCGGAGGGATGGCAGTAGCCCCCGCCGAAGAGGCGCTCGAACAGCAGAGAGCTGCGGCCCGTCACGCCGATGACGGAGTGGTAACGGACCGACTCCGGGCGCGGACGATTCGCGATGAGTTGGAGCGTGGGCGCGTCGGGGTCGAGGAGGTCCACGCTCGTCGGAATGGGATGCTCGAGAAAGAACGTGGCAAGGTCGGGGTTCTCCTTCACCAGGTCTTGCGTCGTCGCCATCAACTTGAGGGGAAGGCCCGCGAGGTGGGATCCGAGTCGGCCGATCGTCGATTCGCTGAGTTTCGACCCGTGGTGGGGCGTCCCGAGGAAGATGGCCCGGCGGACCTGGGGCTGCCTCTCGAAATAATAGGTCTGGCGCAACTCGTCCCGCGACTCGGACTTCAGTTTCAGGCGGTCGAGGGGCGTCGAAGAAGCGGTCTTCCAGAAGTCGTCGCCGCCGTCCACGGTCAGCAGTCGGGAGACGATGCCGCCCATGCTGTGCCCGACGAGGACGAGGTCGTCGAGGGCGGCGTCCTTCCGATCGGGGTCGAGCGAGCTACGCATCCGCGCGAGGTCTTGCCGCAACTGGGCGGCGGTCACGAGGTAGGGGTTCCCGGTGGGGTAGAAGTAGACCCAGAACTGGTAGCGGTTGCGGAGCGTGGGGTCGGCTTGGAGGTCGTTGAACATCGGTGCCCAGGTGATCGGCGTGCCGAGCAACCCATGCACCAGGACGACCGGGATCTTGCCGGGTTTGTATGGCTCGAGCGAATGAAGTCCCGCAGCTGCTCCGAGAGAATCGGGACGGAGGAAACTGCGGTAGCCGGCGTTGTCCAGGCCGGCGTTCGCGAGGTAATACGCCATGGGCGTCGTCAGGTCGCTTTCGAGGGGCACCCGGCGCTTGCCGACGAGGATACTCTGTTGCTCGAGCGGGTTGACGAATTCCAGCTGTCCCGCCTTGCGGTCGTGGAGCGCGTCGAGGCCGCCCTCGAAGCGGAAGAACGCGGTGATCGGGAATTGCACCTGCGAAGGATAGAATGGCTGCCGGGGTCCGGGCGCGGCGGGGTCGAGACTACCGATGAGCGGCACGCCAAGGCCGTAGGTGCGGTGGTGATTCGGCAAGCCCGTCACCTGGAAATCGGAGCAGAGCCGGACGCCGCCGAACTCCTCGGGCCGGAACGTGAAGCCGTGGTGGACGACGGCGACCTTGATCGTCTGCGACCCGTCGCGGGCCGGTAAGACGAGCCGACTCCGGGGGTCGAACTGCCCGACGCGCTGGGCGGCAATGATGCACTTGGCGACGCCGAGGTTGTAGAGGTCGCAGGCGAGGCGGAAGCGCGGGTCGAAGACCTTGCCCGAACGAACCGAAGGCGAGTCGTCGCCGCCCAGGGTGCGGATGTCGAGGGACTCGCGGGCCTCGTCGAAGAGGAAGTGGTAGGCGTAGCCCGCCGAGAGGTAGTAGGCGACGAAGGCGTCGGCCTCGCCCTTCTTCTCGGCCTTGGCCCCGCGCACATAGTAGACCTCCGCGAGCGCGAACAGCAACTCCGGGCGCGGATCGGCCAGGGCCATCGCGTGGAGCTTCGCGGGCACCTCGGTCGGGTTCGCGTCGTAGACCGTTTCGAGGTCGAGCCGACGCAACGTCTGCCGCGTGCGCATCGACAGGGCCGACTCGCTGAACGAGGACGCGCTCCACGCCCCGGAGATCGTCGGCCCCTCTGCGGGCTGGACGCGGATGGCGGCGCAGCCGACGAGGGTTAGCGTCGTGCTGAGAATCACCAGGATCGTTCGGCAACGGTAGATCGGCATGGCCTCCTCGCGCGGCATCTCCCCGAGAACAGGGCCGGAAGATAGCGTCTGTGTCAGGAGGATCAAGGGGAGTTCCTCGGAATTCGATTCGGGTGGGGGGCATCTCGAGCCAATCGGTCACTTCGTGACGTTGATCTGGGAGGAGTGGCGAAGATGATTCAGCGCGGCAAAAGATGGATTTTTCTAACAATCGGTTCGCCATATCGAATAAACTAATGATCCCAGCGCAGGAACTGCTCTCCGACCCGTCTTTCGGCATGAACGGACGATCAGGTATCGCGGGGACTTTCGGAGGGAATCATGGAAGTGGTGTTGCTGCGGTTGCTCGCATGGGGCGTCGCCCCCCTGTTGTTGATCGCTCTGGCCGTCGGTCCTTCCCGTAGCTGGCGGGTGATTCGCCGAATCTGGGCCTGGATCGACGACCGACGACACGAGCCGACCGAGGTACTCAATCGCGTGGTGCGAGACCACGAGAAGAACATCCGCCAACTCAAAGATGTCCTCACCCAGACCGACACGGCCCAGGCGGAGATCGTCCGCAATCTGCACGAGAGCGAAGACGTGATGCGCCGACTGGACCGCGAGTCCCGCGCCGCGGCGCTCACGGGAGACGACCTCGGCGCGAGGGCCGCGCTGTACAAGATCAACCTGGAGCGCCTCGCGGTGCAGGGCTTCCAGGAGCAACTGGCCCTGCAAAAGGAACGCATCGACCAGGGCCGGCGACGGCTCCACCTGCTCGAACTCCAACTCCGCCAATACGAGGTCGGACGGAGTATCCTCCTCGCCCAGTTGGCCGAGGCGAAGACCGTCGAGCAGCAATACGCCCTGGCGAGTCAATTCGACCCTTTCAGCGCCGTGGCCGCGTGGAATCGTGCCGAGGGCAGCGTCCACCAGGCCGCGCGGAGCGCCAAAGCCGCCGGGCAGGTCTACGAGGACACCGCCGACCTGCCCCTGAATGGGCAGCCGGTCCGCATCGACCCGGCACTCCTCGACGTGCAACTCGCCGAGTTGAAAGCGGAGATGCGTAAAGAGACAAGGTGACAAGGTGACAAGGCGACACGGTGACAAGGTGATTCGCTTCGCTCAAGTGACAAGCTGATACGGGCCGAGTCACCTTGTCACCGTGTCACCTTGTCACCGGGTCATCCGAAGTGGTTAGTCCTTACCGAACATCCTATCCTGACATCGGAGACATACCGTGGACTGGTTGAGTAAGCCGCGTACCTGGATCGTGATCGCCGTCTGTGGCGTCGGTCTCTTTCTCGGGTATCAACTGTGGGTGTGGGAAGTCGAGCGCGTCGAGGTCAAAGCCGACACGTTCCTCGTGAAGATCAACCTCTGGGGCAAGGATCTGCCCGAGGGCGAGATCGTGGCCCCGGACTCGTCGTACAAGGGCATCCAGAGCGAGCTGCTGTCCGAAGGTAGGCACTTCCTCAACCCGATCCTCTTCACCTACGAGAAGCACGCCATCGTGAACGTGCCAGCTGGCCAGTGCGCCGTCTTGACGCGCAAGTCGGGGACCGAGATCGATGACGATCGGCGGGGCAAAGGCGACTACTTTGCCAAGGAAGGCGAGCGCGGCATCGTCCAGGAGGTGCTACTGCCGGGCAAGCACCGCCTCAACCCGTATGAGTACGACTACAAACTCGAAACCGCAGTCCCGATCAACAGTAATCAGGTCGGGGTCAAGGTCTTGAAGTACGGTAAAGATCCCGCCACACTGATGGATCGGCCCAGCGTCTACGTCGTCCCGAAGGGCTATCGCGGCGTGCAGGAGCAGGCGGTGTCGCCCGGCACCTACTACCTCAACCCGTTCGTCGAGGCGATCGTCCCGGTAGACATCAAGAGCCACCCGGTCGAACTCCGGGACATCAACTTCCCCTCGCGGGACGGCTTCGTGATCCAGCCGCACGTCCTGGTGTCGTATAAAGTCAACCCGGCCATGGCCCCGGCCCTCTTCGTCATGCTCTGCGACGAGGGCAAACTGCTCCAGGAGGACACGACGCCCGAGCAGCAGAAGAAGAACCCGATCCTCCAGAAGTTCGTCCTGCCGTTGATTCGTGGCCATGTCCGCGTCGAGGGCAGCAAGTACGACGCCCGCGACTACGTCAGCCAGCAGAAGACCGTGGGAGACAACCGCCCTGCCGGCTTCAACCCGCGCGAGCAACTGCAAAAGGAACTCATGGAGCGCGTCGCCCCGCAGTGCAAGAAGGTCGGCGTGGTCATCGAGTCGATCACCGTGACGCAGCCGGACATGAACCCCTCGCTGGCAACGCTCGCCGAGCAGATCTCGGCCCGCGAAACCGCGAGGCTGAAGCGATCGACGAACAAGCAACTCGTCGAGCAGCACAAGGCGGAGCAGGATCAGAAATCGCAAGATGTCCTCGTCAAGCAGAAGTCCGAGATGGTGGACGCCAAGAAGTCCCTGTCCGTCGCCACGAAGCTGGCGAAGCAAACGAAGGAAGTCGAGGAGGCGAAGCTGAAGAACGACCTCGAAAACGCCAAGATCGAACTCGACGCCGCCAAGGAGCAAGCCAAGGCAACCCTGACGCGCGGCAAGGCCGACGCGGACATCATCCTGGCCAAGAACAAGGCCGAGATCGCGGGCCTGGAGACCGCCATTAAGGGGTTCACCTCCCCCGAACAGTTCGCGCAATACCACGTCCTGATGAAGCTTTCCCCGGCCCTGTCGGAGATATTCGCCTCGGACACGAGCGAGTTCGCCAAGGTGTTCTCGACCTACATGACCCCCGCAGCAACGACGACCCGTAAGGTCGGCGTGCCCAAGACGGAGGGGACCACGGTGGACGCGAAGAAGACAGGGCCACCGAAGAAATGAGAACTGTAGGGTGGGTCGAGCGGAGCGAGGCCCACCGGCACTTCGCTCGCTTCACCCCTACCCTTGACACGAGTGGCATTCCGGTGGGCCTCGCTCCG
>JANXSH010000068.1 GCA_025356615.1 Planctomycetia bacterium
TTGCCGCCGAGATCGATCGCCTGCTGCGGCGTAACGAGGAGTCGCGCATCTACTCCTGGCATGCCAGGACGGAAACCTTTCCGCCACCTCGACAAGGGGCCGCCCAGGAGAGCGGTCCATGAGCTATCCGTTACAGTAGAATTAGGTATCTAGAAAATTCTTAATCTGGTCCATGCACAACCAAACTGGTGGCCGTAGAAGTAGACGAAGTCAATAGAATGCTGTATAAACCCCTGTTGGGTATCGATTTGGGGAGAAGGCCGGGACGGGGCGGTTCGCTCACCCGATGAGTCCCCCTAACCCAATTTCTGGCATCGCCGGACCCCGACACATTCCTTAATAATTCCACCATCCCGTTCCAACTCCCAGGAGTCTCCTCATGCGGGCAAAGCCGTCTTCAGCCCCCCTCTCCCTTAGATTCCGTCCTCGCCTGGAATGGCTCGAAGACCGATTGGCTCCCGCAGTCCTCCCCGCGATGATCGCCCCCGATCCGCTCGACAACGCCAAGACGGCCCTCATCGTCACGGGGACGGCGGCCAATGACACGATCTGGATTCGTCCCAACGGGGCGTTGCTCAACGTAGTTATCAACGGCTCCAACAAGGGCAACTTCGTCGTCCCGACGGGGCACCTTATCGTCTACGGTTTGGAGGGGAACGACCAACTCTCGATCGACGCCCGACTCAAGACGCCTGCTTTCCTCATCGGCGGCGCGGGGAATGACGTTCTCGCCGGCGGCGGTGGGGACGACGTGTTGATCGGCGGTGACGGCAACGACACGCTCTCGGGTGGCCCCGGCAACGACCTGCTCCTGGGCGGGGCTGGGACCGACACCCTACTCGGCGCGACCGGGACGACGCGCGACGATCTGGGCGATGTCCTCATCCCCGGAAGTTCCACCTTCGATGGCGATGGCGTGTCGCTGTTCCAGTACCTGTCCGTCTGGAAGGCGACCCGGTCGGTTCCTGCGGTGGCGGCGCTCGTCAACAGCGTCAGCGACAGCACGCCCGCCGAGAGCATCCGGGGCGGCTACGGGCCGGACCTCATCATCTACAGCGTCATGGACACGATCGGCCAGACTGGGCCGGTCGAATCTCGCATCGACATCGGTCTGCGGCCCACGGTGACGGCTGTGAGCAGCGCCAAACCCGACGGCGCGTATAAGGCCGGGGAGGTCATCGACGTGAACGTGACCTTCACCAGCGCGGTCTCCGTGACGGGCACGCCGACGCTGACGCTGGAAACCGGGGCCATCGACGAGGCGGCAGCCTACCTCACGGGCACCGGGACGAAGACCTTGACGTTCCGCTACACCGTCCAGCCGGGCGACAACAACATCGATCTCGACTACATTTCCGCCAACGCCCTCTCCCTCAACGGCGGGACGATCAACGGGACCGGCATCTTCACCGCCGGCCTGGTACTGCCGGCCCCTGGCGCGGCGGGATCGTTGGGCGCGAACAAGAATCTCGTCGTCGATACCACTCCGCCGGTGCTGACCCTCACCGCTCCCGATCCGATCACCGGGGCGTTCGTCGTCACGGCCAAGTTCTCGGAGCCGGTCCTTGGGTTCACGTTCACCGACCTGGTGTTCACGAACGCCATTGGGAGTAACTTCCTCGGCACCGGAGATACCTACACGTTCACCGTGACGCCGACCATCGCGGGCCGAATCGCCGTGAATGTCGCCGCCGGTGCGGCGGCAGACCCGGCGGGCAACCTCTCGTTGGCCGCCTCGCTGATCCGGTCGCTCCCGCTATTCCTGGCGAACCTCAACGGCACCACCAACGGTAGTCGTGTGGACGGGCCGGTCCCGAATGAGGCGGTCGGCCAGTCGATCGAAGGCATCGGCGACCTCAACAACGACGGCTTCGAGGACTTCGCCGTCACCGCGCCGTCGGCCGACCCAAACGGGACGGCTCCGGGGCGGGTGTATGTCGTCTTCGGCAAGACCGGCTGGGGGCCGAGCCTCGACCTCGCAACGCTCGACGGAACCACCGGCGTGCGCTTCACGCGCGGCGGGGCGGCAGCGGGTGTGGATTTCAACCTCTCGGTCAGCGGCGCGGGGGATGTCAACGGCGACGGCATCGCCGACCTGATCGTCGGCACGTCCGACGCATCGACTCCGGGCGGGACGATCAGCGGGGCCGCCTACGTCGTGTTCGGCAAGAGTACGCCGTGGGCCGCGACGTTCGACCTTACGACGGTCAACGGTACGAACGGCTTCCGCCTCGACGGGGCCAACGCCTTCGACCGCGCCGGCATGGCCGTCAGCAGCGCAGGCGATGTCAACGGCGACGGCTTCGACGACCTGCTCATCGGCGCGACCACCACCGCGAACAACGGCCTCTTCAGCGGGTCTGCCTACGTCGTGTTCGGGCACCAGACATGGGCGTCGTTCGTGAGTCTGGGTAGCCTCGATGGGAACACCGGTTTCCGCCTCGACGGGGCTGCGGGCGACTTCGCAGGTTCTTCCCTGAGTCATGGAGATGTCAACGGCGACGGCTTCGACGACGTGGTCGTCGGGTCGATGGCGAGCGGCGGGTCGGCCTACGTCTTCTTCGGCAGGGCGGGCGGCTTCGCCGCGAGTACCTCACTGAACTCTCTCACGGGGGCGGACGGGTTCGCGCTGAACAACCTGGGGGCCGACGCGGCGGGCGTCCGTGTCAGCGCGGAAGGAGACCTCAACAACGACGGCTTTGCTGACCTCGTCGTCGGCTCCGCCGGAGCCACCTTCGGGGGCAATGTAAGCGCCGGAGAGGTCTTCGTCCTCTTCGGCAAGGCGTCGCCTTTCGCGCCGATGGTGGACGGGACCAGTCTCGACGGCTCGACGGGCTTCGTCACGGGCGGCTCCAACGCGAACGAGCGCGTCGGCTCCGACGTGGCGATTCTGGGCGACACCAACGGCGACGGCATCGACGACCTGCTGATCGGCGCGTTGGGCGTCGCGCCAGCCGGCTACTCCTATGTGATCTTCGGCAAGCCTACCGGCTGGGCCGCCTCCTCGCAGGTGTCGGCCCTGACCGACGCCCAGGGGCTGCGCGTCGTTGGCGTCGCGGCCAACGACGGGGCGGGCAGCGTGGTTGCCGCCGCAGGCGACATCAACGGCGACGGCCTGAAAGACTTCCTCGTCGCGGCTCGCGGGGCCGACAACAACGGCCGAATCGACAGCGGCTCCGTCTACGTTGCCTTCGGCGCGAACTTCACCGCGTCGATCACAAAACTCGGCACCCCCGCCGGGGACACGCTCGTCGGTACTGCCGGGGCTGATGCCCTCGTGGGGGCGCAGAACAGTGACCAGCTCCTCGGGCAGGGCGGAGCGGACCTCCTCTACGGCGGTCAGGGCAACGACCTTTTGTCACTCGGCTCGCCGACGTTCGTCCGCATCGACGGGGGCACCGGCTTCGACACCGTCCGCCTCGAGGGCGACACCTCCCTCGACCTCACCACCCTGGCCGACAACCGCATCCAGGGCATCGAGGCGTTCGACCTCCGCGCCGCAGGCGGGGCCAACGTCCTGACCCTGTCCCGTCACAACGTGCTGAAGCTGTCCCCGACATCGAACGCCGTAACGATCAAGGGCGGCTCCACGGACTCCGTCGTCCTCACGGACGGCGTCTGGACCTTCGGAGGCTTAGTAAGCGACGGGGCCGGGACCACCTACCGCGTCTACACCTCGGGCCGGGCCACCCTCTTCATCGACCTGCGAATCGGCAGCGTGGACATCAACGAGGTGCCAACGATCGCCGGCGTGAGCAGTACCACACCTGACGGCGCATACAAGGCCGACTCGGTCATCAACCTGACCGTGACGTTCTCGACGAAAGTCGTCGTGACGGGCACTCCAATGCTGACGCTGGAGACCGGCCCCTCTGACGCCCAGGCGGTCTACGTCTCAGGCACCGGCACCAATCAGCTGACGTTCCAATACACCGTCCGCCCCGGCGACAACAGCCTCCACCTCGACTACGTCAACGCTTCCTCGCTCTCGCTCAACGGCGGCACGATCCGTCACCCGCGCGGCGCGGACGCCACCCTCACGCTGCCGGCTCCGGGTATGGCGGGGTCGCTGGGGGCGAACAAGAACCTCATCGTCGATACCGTCGCGCCGACGCTGACTCTCACCGCCCCCAATTCGATTACCGGGGCGTTCACCGTCACCGCCTCGTTCACTGAGCCGGTCTTCGGGTTCACCGCCTCGGACATCGTCGTCACCAACGGCTCGGTGACGACGTTCACCGCGCTGGTGGGCAATTCGTACAGCATCCTCGTCACCCCGACGGGCCTCGGCCTCGTCGAGGTCAGCGTTGCCGCTTCCGCTGCGGCCGACGCCGCCGGCAACGGCTCCAACGCCACGAGCCTGAGCCGAACCTTGCCGTTGTTCCTCGCAAACCTCAACGGCAGCAACGGCACTCGCCTCAATGGGCCGAACTCCAACGACCGAGCCGGTTCCGATGTGCGCGGCATCGGCGACATCAACGGCGACGGCTACGCCGACTTCGCCGTCACCGCCCCGAGCAACTCTACGGGCCAGTCGCGCGACGCCGTCTTCGTCGTCTTCGGCAAGCCGGGTGCCTTCTCGCCGACCATCGACCCCGTCACCCTCAACGGAACGAACGGCTTCCGCGTCTTCGGCACCTTCTCTCGCCCCCTGACTTCGTCCTCCGTCGGGGCGGCCGGTGATGTCAACGGCGATGGGTTCGGAGACTTCCTCATCGGGGTGCCGGGCGACAACTCCGGCGAAGGCTCCGCCTACCTCGTCTTCGGCAAGGCCAACGGGTGGGGGTCCGTGCTCGACCTCGGATCGCTGGGCGGCGTCGGTGGCGTGCGCCTCCGGGGGGGCTACCCGACGGGCAACGCGGGCTTCGCGGTGGCCGGGGCAGGCGATGTCAACGGCGACGGCCTCGACGATGTCGTCATCGGGGCGAATCGGGCGAACCGGCCGGGCGTCTTCGGCGACGGGTCGGGGGAAGCCTACGTCGTCTTCGGTCGAACCTCGGGCTGGGGCAACACGATCGACCTGAACGCGCTCGACGGCACCGGCGGGTTCCGGCTCGACGGTCGGCAACCCTTGGGGTTCCTCGGGACCTCCGTCTCGCTGGGCGACATCAACGGCGACGGCCTCGCCGATGTCATCGTCGGCGCGCTGAACGAATCCGGTGGGGGCTCGGTCTACGTCGTCTTCGGCAAGACCACCCCCTTTGCTGCGGGTATCACCCTCGCCAACCTCAACGGGGTCGATGGCTTCCGCCTCGGCGGGACGGGCTTCTCGGTCGTGTCCGCCACGGGCGATCTCGACGGCGACGGCATCAACGACCTCGCGATCAGCGCGGGCTCGTCCACCACCATCGTCTACGGCAAGAAGACGGCCTGGTCGGCCGATTCATCTGTGACCACCTACGTCGGCTCCGGCGGGTTCCGCCTCGACTCGGCCGGCGGGACCGTGACCTTCGCCGGGGATGTCAACGGCGACGGATTCGACGACCTGGTCGTCGGAGGGAGTCCCGTCGGTTCGGCCTACCTGCTCTACGGCGGCGGTCCCGCTTGGCCCGCAACGACCGACCTGTCCTTGCTCCCGTCGAGTCGCGGCTTCCGCATCGATGTCGGTGCTGCCAACGGCAACGCCTTCGTGTCCGTGGGGGCTGCCGGCGATGTCAACGGCGACGGCTTCGCGGACATCCTCGTCGGCGCTTTCTCCGCCAGCTCGGGGAACCTCACGAGCAACGGGTCGGGCTATCTCGTCTTCGGCAGGGCGTTCACCCCGGTCCCTGGGTTGATCCTCGGCAACTCCTTCGGCGAGTCCCTCTTCGGCACCGCAGGCCGCGACTCCATCCTCGGTGCCCAGGGGGACGACACGCTCTTCAGTGGCGGCGGCCCCGATGTCCTCTACGGTGGCCAGGGCGACGATATCATTCACATCAAGGACGCCCTCTTCTCCCGCCTCGACGGGGGCACCGGCTTCGACCGCGTCTTCCTCGAGAACGGAGTGGACCTCGATCTGACGGCGATGCCCTACGACCGTGTCCAAAACGTCGAAGCCTTCACGCTCGCGGCCAACAACACGCTGAAAATGAGCACCCGAAATATCCTACTGGCCTCTTCGACGAGCAACACACTCGTCATCGATGGCGATCTCACCAGCACCCTCGATATCACCGACGGCCGCTGGACGCTCGTTACGGTGGGCACCGTGCGTACCTACACGAACGGGAACGCGAAACTGGTCGTCAACGGTAACGTCATCGTGAACATCAACGTGGCACCTTGAGCGATCGTTCGAGCGCAACGCAACGCGGATCGCTCGCCGCGCTCCGCGTTGCGTTGCGTTGCGCCTAACCGATGAGGATCAACCCTTCCAATAGCCCGTCCGCGACTTCGGCCAGATGGCCGCGCCGTAGGTCGCCGCCGCGCCGAGGTCGTCCTCGATGCGAAGCAGCTGGTTGTACTTCGCGATGCGGTCCGTCCGGCAGGCCGAGCCGGTCTTGATCTGCCCG
>JANXSH010000144.1 GCA_025356615.1 Planctomycetia bacterium
CGACGGCGTCATGCCCGGCTTGTGCATGGCCCAGATCGACTTCGACTTCAGGTCCACCCGCATCTCGGCCACGCCGGGCACCGCCGTGACCTTGCCGCGAATCTTCTTCGCGCAGCCCATGCAGTGGATGTCGTCCAGGACGACCCTCGTGTACGCCGCCGGGGCCGGGGCTTGGGCAGCCGCGACCGCCGCCAGGCCGGCCACCATCGCCAGGGCCAGGCACGTCGTCATGACCGTCTTCATGTTCCGATACTCCTCACAAGGAAATTGAGGGCGGGGACCACCCCGCCGCCACCGATTCGACACACGCCTCAGTCACTCTGGAGTAGCCTCAACCCGTTGGCCACGACCGCGAGGGACGCCCCGGTGTCGGCCAGGATCGCCAGCCACAAGGGCGAGAAGCCGGCGACCGCCAATACCAGGAACAACCCCTTGACGGATAGAGAAAAGATCACGTTCTGGCGGACGACCGCCATCGTCCGCCGCGAGTGCCGCACCAGCCAGGGCAGCCTCGCCAGGTCGTCGGACATCAACGCCACGTCGGCCGTCTCGATGGCCGCGTCGGTGCCGGCGGCCCCCATGGCCACGCCGACCGTCGCGGCGGCCAGCGCCGGGGCGTCGTTGACCCCGTCGCCGACCATCGCCACCGAGCCGTATTTCTCCACCAGCCGTTGCAGCTCCCGCACCTTGTCCGCCGGCAGCAGGTACGCCCGCACCTCGTCCACGCCCGTCGCGCGGCCCACGGCTTGGCCCGTCGCCTCGTTGTCGCCCGTCAACATCACGACGTGGCCGACGCCCAGCGCGCGGAGGGAGCGAATCGCGGCAGCGGCCTCGGGGCGAGGCTCGTCGGCCAGGGCGATCAGCCCGCAGACGTGCCGGTCGTTGCCGACGGCCACCACCGTCCGCCCTCGGGCGGCCAGCTCGTCGATCTTCCGCGTCACCTCGTCGTCGGTCTGGCCCCGCTCCCGGAGCAGCCGCGACGAGCCGACCCAGAACGACCGACCGCCCCAGGTGCCGGTCGCCCCCTTGCCGGGCACGATCTGGAGATCCTGGGCGGCCTGCACCTCGATCCCCTGGGCGCGGGCGTGTTCGACGATGGCCCGAGCCAGCGGGTGTTCGCTGCGCAACTCCATGCCCGCCGCCCGCTCCAGGGACTCCCGCGCGTCGTGCCCGTTGAGCGGGACCACCTCGACCACCGCCGGCTTCCCCTTCGTCAGCGTGCCGGTCTTGTCGAAGACGATCGCCTTGAGCGTGGCCGGCAGTTCGACGAACATGCCGCCCTTGACCAGCACGCCGTTTCTCGCCGCCGCCGCCAGCGACGCCACGATGCTCACCGGCGTCGAGATGACCAGGGCACACGGGCAGGCGATGACCAGCAGCACCAGCGAACGGTACAGCCAGTCGGACCATCCGCCCACGAGCAGAGGCGGCACAAGCGCGACGAGGACCGCCAGGAGGAAGACGACGGGCGTGTAGACGCGGGCGAAGCGGTCCACCCACTGCTCGACGGGTGCCCGCTTCGTGTGGGCGTCCCCGACCATCTTGATGATGTGGGCGAGAGTCGTCTCGCCGGCCGGCTTCGTGCTCTCGACCTCGATGGCCCCCTCGCCGTTGACCGTGCCGGCGAACACCGGGTCGCCGACCCGCTTGGCCACGGGCACGCTCTCGCCGGTCAGCGGGGCCTGGTTGACGCTCGTGGCCCCGGACACGACCTTGCCGTCCAGCGGCAGCCGCTCGCCCGGCTTGACCACGAACCGCGTCCCGACGGCCACCCCGACGGGCGGCACCATCTCCTCGCGGCCCTCCCGGAGTACCCTGACTGTCTGGGGCGTCAGGTCCATCAACGCGGCTACCGCACGCCGGGCGCGCCCCACGCTCCACGCCTCCAGGGCCAGAGACAGCGCGAACAGGAAGGCCACCGTCGCCGCCTCCAGCCAGTCGTTCAGGGCCACGGCCCCGATGACCGCGACGACCATGAGCAGGTTCATGTCGGGCCGCAGACTGCGGGCGGAAGCCCACGCCTTGCCCAGCACCGTCCAGACGCCGGCGAGGATGGCCACGCCGTAGAGGACGCGGGCCGGGACGGGTGCCCCCGCTTCGGTGAGCGACCCCCAACCCGAATGGGCCACCGACACCGCGAGGCCGGCCCCGATGAAGAGGCCGCTGGCCGCCGTCAGGAGGGTGCGTTCGTTCCTCCCCCAGAACGAGGCAGGGGCACTCACTTGCGCGTTCTCTTTCCAGACTTCCGCCCGCATTCCGGTGCGGGCGACGGCCTCCATCACGGCCGCCTCGGTCACGCCCTCCGACGCCGGGCGGACGACCATCCGGGCGTTGAGGATGTCGAAGGCGAGCCGCTCCTTGCCGCCGACGACGGGGCCGACCTCGCGTTCGAGGACGGCGACCTCCTCGGCGCAGTCGAGGCCGTGAACCCGCATGGTGAACGTCTGGATTGCCATCTCTTCGCCCCCTCCCTGATCAGACCGCACGCAGGGCCGTCACGATCTCCGCCGTCGCCGCACGCCAGGCGGGGACGATCCCAGCCAGGATCCCCACCCCGAACGACACGGCCAGCCCCTGGATCGCGAGCATCGGCGACGGGGCCAGGGCGATGGTCACGCCCTCGGTGCCGATCGCGATCTTGCTCCACCACAGCACCACCAGGGCCGTTCCCACGCCGAGCAGACCCCCGACGAGGGTGACGACCACTCCCTCGCTCAACACCAGGGCGAAGACGCGGGGCGACGAGAAGCCGATGGCCTGCAACACCGCGTGTTCGCGGACGCGGTCCTGCACGGCCATCACCGTCGTCGTTGCTACCAGCGACAGGACCAGGCCGACGCAGGCGAAGCCGAGGTAGTTCGCCCAGCCGATCAGTTCCATCAGGTCGCCGACGACACTCGCCTGGAACACGCCCTTGGACCGCGTGTCCGTCGGCACGCGATCTTGGCGGAAGGCGGCGTCGATCTCGCGGCACACGCCCTCGGTGTTGGCGTCCTCGGTCAACTGGACCTCGAAGAGGGTGGCCTCGCCGACGTTGCGGCCCTTCGTCCGTTGCAAGAAGTCGAGGTGCGTGTAGATGACGTTCTCCTCCGCCGGCGTCGCGGCGGCGAAGGTGCCCACGACGCTCACGGTGATCTCGCCGATGGTGAACTTCTGGCCCGGACTCAGCCCGCGCCGGCGGGCGATCGCGTCGCCCACCAGGGCCGCGTCGGTGCGGGTGTCGAACTCCTCGCGGTTGCCCGAGAGCATCCTGAGTTCGCGGGTCGTCTTCAACTTCTCGGGCTGTATGCCGTGGAACAGCACGAGGTCGAGGCTGGCCCGGCAGTTGTTGATGTAGACCTGCATGGGGACCACGTCCTTGACGCCGGGCACCTTCTTGATGGTGTCCTCGTAGTCCTGCGGCAGACGGCTCGTGCTGGGACAGAAGCGGTTGGCCTGGAAGACGATGAGCGTCCGCTCGGCCTGCTTGCCGCGCGTCATGTCGGCCAGCCCCCGTTGGGCCGAGCCGATGAACGCGAACACGAACAGCGCCACCGCCGTGCCCGAGACCGTCAGGAGCGTCCGGGAGCGGTGCCGCAGCAGGCTCTTCAGGACGTAGGGAGCGAACTTCGACATGCTCATTGCCCCCCCGCCGCTGCGACGGCCACACGCAGGACCGGCTCGGACTCGATCAGTTTCCCCTTTTCCAGCCGCAGCCGGCGGCGGGCGATTCCCGCCGCGTGGGCGTCGTGCGTGACCATCAGGAGCGTCGTCCCCAGTTCCCCGTTGAGCCTCACCAGCAGGTCGAGGATCTGCTCGGTCGTCTCGGCGTCGAGGTCGCCGGTCGGCTCGTCGCCGACGACGACGGTCGGGTTGGCGACGATGGCACGGGCGATGCCGACGCGCTGCTCCTGGCCGCCGGAGAGCTGACGGGGGTAGTGGTCGGCGCGGTCGGTCAGGCTCACCGCCTCGAGGGCGATGCCGACGCGCTTGCGCCGCTCCGCCGCCGACATCGGCAGGAGCAAGAGGGGCATCTCGACGTTCTCCCAGGCGGTCAGGACCGGGATCAGGTTGTGCGTCTGGAAGATGTACCCGGCGTTCGCGGCACGCCAGTAGGCCAGCTTCGTGCGCGACAACTTGGTGATGTCCTGGCCATCGACGACCACGCTGCCCGCCGTGGGCCGGTCGATGCCCGCGATGAGGTTCAGGAGGGTACTCTTGCCGGAGCCGCTGGCCCCCATGAGCGACACGAAGTCGCCCCGCTGCACGTCCAGGCTGACATCCTTTAGCGGCGAGATCTCGTGCTCGCCCTTCCTGAAGGTCTTGGTCACGTTCCGTACTTCGACGAGTGCCATTGTCCGTCCTCCCCTCTCCGATTCCGCCACTTCAGACGATCGCCGGATCACTTCTGCTCGGGACGCACGAAGAGGCCCGAGGCGACGACGATGACGTTGCCCTTGTCGTCGCGGCTGAGCTTGCCCTTGACGACGACGCCGCTCAACTCCTTCAGGCCGAACAGTTCCCTGGCCCCGCCCTCGAGCGTCTTACCCTCGGCATCGACGAACTTGACGTTGAGCCGGGCGGCGGCGACCTCCTTTTTGGACAACTCGCAGAAGTCCCAGGGGGTCTCGCACCCCTCGGTCGGCTTCAGCGACGGGTCCACGATCAGGAAGCTCGCCCGGCCCTCGGTAAACGGCTTCGTCGAGCCGCCGACCTGCCCGGCCACGACGACCTCGTCGCCGTCCTTGGCGTCCTTGCGGATGGCGATGACGCCCTTCGCCCCGGCCGGCTCGGAGGCCAACACGAGCTTCTTGCCCTCGGCCAGTACGGACGGGGCGGCCTTCGGCTGGGGGTCGGGGTTCTTCTCGGGATCGGGTAGCAGCCCGCCACAGCCGGACAGGACGACCAGAGTCAGACAGAATGTGAGTCGGAACATGAGAATTACTCCTCAGAGTATGAGTGACACTTGGGATCAAATCGCTTTCAACGCTTCGACGATGGGCATCCGCATGACCTGGAAGGCCGGCGGTAACGCCCCAATCACGCCCAGCGAAATGCCGGTGGCGCAGCCCAACAAGAGGGTCACGCCGTCGATCCGCAGGGCGAACGCCCCCATCGTGAACCGCACGGCCGTGCCGTCGAGCAGGAGTAGCGACAGGCCCGAGGCGACGAGGGAGGCCGCCGCCGCCAGGAGGACCGCCTCCTGGACCAGGCTCAGCGTGATCGCCCGCCGGGTGAAGCCGATGGTCTGGAGCGTGGCCAGCTCCTTGACGCGGCCGACGATCGAGCCGTACATGGCGTTCATGCCGGCGAAGACGCCGGCCACGGTGACGAGGCCGACGACGAGCCAGGCCATCGCCCGCACCGGGGCGTAGTGCTTCTGGAGGTTGGCGTAGTAGGCCGTCTCGGGGGTCGCCTGGATCTCCAGGTCGAGCCGCTCCTTGCAGAACTCGTCCACGTCCGCGAACGACGTGCCCGGCGAGAGCGTGATGGCGACGAGGCTGTAGTCCTGGCGCTTCATGGCCGTCTGGAGGTCCGCCAGCGGGCACCACAGTTCCGACTCCAGGGCGCTGCCGACGGAGGCGAACCGCCCGCTGATCGTCCACTCGCGGCCCTCGAGGGTGATGGCGTTACCGACGGCGAGATCGGCGTCCCGGCAGCCGAGCTTGGCGGAGGCGAGCCGCCCGGCCATCAACTCCCCCCGGACGGGCCACTTCCCCTCGACGACCTGGACCTGACGGCGGACGAGGTGGGCCGACGGCGTGACGCCGCGGACCAGGCCGAGCGCGGGAACGTCGCTGCCGGAGGTCGTGACGCGGGTGCCCAGGTAGATTTCCGGCGAGACGTAGGTCTGCCCGTAGCGCCGCTGCACCGCCTCGACGCTGGCGGCCAGCACCGGCCCGGTGCGGCCGGCGACGGTCGAGTTCTCGACGTTCTCCGAGCCGCCGGGCGCGTGAATCAGAACGACGCGCGGATCGCCGCTGACCGAAAGGCTCGACTCCAGCCCGCGGATGAAGCCGACGACGATCATCACCAACAGGACCACGAGCGTCAACCCCATGAGGGTGAGCAAGGTGCGGCTGGGCCGGCGGAACAGGTTGCGGACGCCGTACTCCCACGGCAATAGGCGGAACGTGCCCATCTCGGGGCCTCCCCTCGGGATCGCGGACGGAACGGGCTAGTGGAGCATGGTCGAAGGGCGCGTCTCGACGAGTGGGATTAGCCGCCGAGGGCTGCCCGATCGCGAACGCTAGTCGTAAGAAGGGAGTCTTAGCAGCGGAAATTGCAGCTGAAGAGGGAGAAGGAGGAGGCGGGGAGGGTAGGGGCTTCCGGGACGGTCAGGGACGAGGGCGGATCGACCTCGGTAGGACATGACGCGAACACACTCAGGTCGAGCGAATGGAAGCCAGAGATGTCGAACCCGCCCGGCGAGAAGACGCCGGCGCGGAGGATTTCCCAGGCTGGGGAGGAGGGGCAATTGGGGGCGTGTGGCTCGCTTGGAGAAGGAACGGTCGGACACGAGTCGGCCCTACGGCTGGGCTTGGCCGTTGGAATCTTTGCCTCGCCGGCTCGACGGCAGCAGCGGCATCCTGGCGGCGGGGTCTCATCCCTAACGTCGGCCACGGACGACCGCTCTGCGGGGTGGGGCATGAACGCCTCCAGCCGGCAGATGCAGAACCCCGGCGGCATGAGCAGGGGCCAAGTAACCAGGATCGTCAGCAACCATCGCGGCACGGACCAGCCCTCGAGACTCAATGACTCCAGCATCGTTCATACCCAAGTATGGCGGCCAAGTCAATCCGCACGAAGTATAACCCGAATGTCGTATTCCCAGGGGAGGAGCCGAACCGAAGCGGAGTCGTAATACCGCGTGAGCCGGTTTACACTCGACGCGGGGACGATGCCACAAATAGTGGGATGCCCCGCCCTCGAGGCGGGGAGTCTCACGCTGGGTCTACATATAGTTGACCTGCGTGACTTCTCCCCCCTCGAGGGCGGGGCATCCGAGAGACCGTGTCTGTGTGCGGTAGGCGGAAAGGGAGAGACACGCGTGGTCGAACGGGTGCCCGCGCGGCCAGAGGGAGTGGGCACGGGGCACGCTCCGGAGGACAGCTCATGAGCCGGCGGCAGGGGACGCCAGCAGATCGAAGCGAGTGGGGGCTGCGTCCGGAGTGCGAGCCGAGCGGAGGCGACTGGCAAGAGAGGCAAGAGGGAAAAGGGAGGCAAGCCGGCGACCGGAGCGGCTCGTTGGCCAGACAGGGCCGGACCAGGGAAGAGAGCGGAGCGGGGCAAGAAGGTGCTTGCGGACATGGGGAGCCAGGCAGTAGGATACGTCGGTGTGAAGTTCGCTTGCCCGGATCGAATCTGCAAGAGAGGGGTCTGGACAAGCGGTTCAGTCCAACAGCGTTCTATCCGCCGTGCTGTTTCACAGGGGCGACGGTTTCTTGCACTTGGCACGACGGATAGAACGCTCTTCGTTGAAAGGCCGGCGTATGGAACCCGTTCGAGGCATCGATACGGCGCGCGTCAAGGGCCGGAGATCCCTCCACTTCGCATGCCAGAGTGACATCCTGCGGGATGTCGAGTCCGTGGCCGCCGGCCCGTTCCGCTGTCTGGGCAACTGGTCGCTGGCCCAGATCTGCCGGCACCTGGCCCTGGCCATGGACTGGTCCCTCGGCCTGGAGCCGGACCGGACGGCTTTCCCGCTGTGGTTGCGCGTCGTCGGCCGGCTGTTCAACCGGCTCGTCGTCTGGTACGGGGTGGGGCTGCAACCCGGCTACCGCCTGGGCTCAGCCGAGCGGTTCCTCGAGCCGGCACCCGGCAGCACCGAAGAAGGGCTCCGGGATCTAGCGGCGGCCATCCGGCGTCTCGCCGAAGTGACCGTGCGGAGGCCCCGCCACCCCGTCTGGGGGAAGTTCTCCCGCTCCGACTGGGACCAGTACCATTGCCGCCACGCGGAGATGCACCTGAGCTTCATCGTCCCACTTCCCCAGGCCTGATTTGGGATCCTCTATGATCTCGCTCAACCACACGACTGCCTCATCCGACACCCCACCCGCCCAACAGCCGGGCGGGCGGCTCCTGATCGTCATTCACGGCGAACTCTACGACCTCACCGACTTCGTCGCTCGCCACCCAGGTGGGACTCTGCCCCTCCTGCTCGCCAACGGCATGGACGCGACCGATCTCTTCGAGATGTACCACCCACGGATCGCCTGGAGCCGGCGTACAATATCGAGGTCGAGAACAGCCCTGACCCCGAGACGGCGAAAGCGGGTTGTTTGTGCCGAACCCGTCTCAGGATCCGATTCTAGCGCCTTCGGGAGCGACGGATTGCCATCCAGTACTCGAGATGGCGACAGCCACCGAGTTCGAGATGGTGAATCCGTCGAAGCAAAGCAACTTCATCATTGGGGAACTCGTGAGTGGCGGGCAGTTATCGTTCATCGTCGAGAATCTACCCAAGACCAATCCGCGAACCGGATGTCCGGGACAATGGATGTTCCAGCAGATGATGACGCATTTTGGCCCGAATGTCACAGCCATCCAGGGGAATTGGGTTGGTGCGTCTAGCGACAATCTGAGCGCAATCAACCGGCTGACGGCTGGCACTGCCATGACCATCGAGGAAGCGTCGAAGCAGACGTGGACCGGAATGCGTGGCAAGGATTACGGTTACACCCAAGTTCGAGTCGTAGGTACACCTGCTGGCACACCAGGGGATTTCACGAGCGCCCATGTCCTATTCACGAAGTAGAGGTGGTTCATGTCGAACGATCTGGAACAACTCGACCAGGCCATCATCGGCACTCTGCGCGGCATGGCTCGTCGGAGTCGATCCCCCTCCGAGATGTTCCGAGAGCTGAAGCGGCGGCTAGGAATGGAAATACACGTTCTCACACTTCTGAGCTACTTCAGGCACGCATTCTACCTAACGCTGGCGGAGGCCAAGCCGATCGCTGCCTTCTCTCGAAACGAGGAACGAGAAATCGAAGACGAACCCCTGTTCGATGAACTACTCTTTTCGGCAATTCTGGGGCACCGCTCGGACTGGGAAGGTTGCGGATAATGCCGACGGTCCTGAGCGGCAGGGGTTCGGGTGCGGTCTTCACGACGTGTTCGAGGAAGTGGGTCACTTCTGGGAGGCCGAGCGTGGACGGATGCGGCTTGTTGTGAAAGAGAATGAAAGCGCGTGCCCTCGAGACGAGGAGTTCGGCAGTTGGTTGAGAATCACCGCAGGCGATTGCAGCCAGCCGGAGCCGTTCCAGGAGAGGTGATGCCTTGGGACTCGTCGGACTGGAGCAGAAGGAACGTTGACGGGAAGAGCGTTCATGGAGGATCCTCCTGATGGGGAGGATACGAACGGCGGAGTGATGAATGTGCAGGTGTGGGCGGGTGCAAGAAACAATTGAGAAGGTAATTGACAAGTCGAGCGGTGAGTGATGCAATAGCTGATATGCTGCTGGCGCGACCGTGATATGCTATAGTGGACCCCGATAACTGGACCACTCGATAAGCTATCGAGTGGCCCAAGAAAGGGGAACGAAATGGGACGACAGCGGAAGAACTACTCGGCGGCGTTCAAGGCTCAGGTCGCGCTGGCTGCGATCCGAGGTGACTGC
>JANXSH010000158.1 GCA_025356615.1 Planctomycetia bacterium
ACCCGCGTCGAGGGCGCTGACTTCCGGCTCGACTTCCAGATGGATGCGACCGTTGCCTAGAACGATGGCCAAGAAGTTTAATTTCGTGCCGAAATCCTGATATTGGATACCGATCTGTCCCAAGCCCGAAGGCACCGGGATGGCCTGCTTGCCGCCGTCGAGGAAGCTGGCCGGCTGGCCGCTCTTTGCCACGAGTCGCGGCTGGGAGAGCAACTTGGCGACGCCCTCGACCTCGAGTGCCTGGAGGAAGGCGAGGAACTGGAGTGGGTTGCCGATGACCCCACCGAACAGGTTCGCGCTGTTGGTCGTCGCGTTCTGGAGGAATGTCGCCGTCCCGAGACCGGTGGACTGGGTGCCCCCGACGATGTTGCCGATCGTCGATCCGAAGGGAACCTGGCCGGCCCGGCCGACGAAGTTGAAGCCGAAGTTCCGGCCCTTGTTCCGGTTGACGCGGGCCACGACGACATCGAGCTGCACCTGCTGCACGCCGTCGAGGCGGACGCCGTTGATGACCGTGAAGCCGACGCTCAGCGCCACCTTCTGGAGGACATCGATGTCCTCGGCTCGGTGGGTGTAGCCGGTCAGGATGACCGAGTTCGTGCCGTTCGGAATGACATCGATGTTCGAGAGCGGCACGGCCCGCTTGAGTTGGCTGGTGAGATACTCGACATCGGCCTGGACGATGACTTTTCGCACTTCGCGATTGCCATCGGAGTCTTCGAGTTGGACCTCGGTGATGCCGGGGGCTGTACCGACGAGAAGGACGGTCGTCGGGTCGCGTTCGACGGTCCGCAGCGAGAGGACCGATTCTTTGGTATTGAGGACCGTCTTGATGGGCTTCTTGCTGGCGAGTTGCAGGCGAGTCGTGCTGCCAAGTAGCACGATCAGGGGCTTGGTTTCGGTGGAGCAGGTTTGGGCCAGGCTCACGGCCGGCACCCCACCCAGGAGGAGGGCGCTAAGCCCCCCGATTAGTAGCCAGGGCATCGCAAAGATTCGGTGCATCCGTTCACCCTCTTTTTAACGTCCGCTCACCGCCGGTCCCTTCCTCACGGAAGGCGAGACGATTCGCGGTTTGTTTGGTCCGGTTTATGTCCCGAACCCTCGAGTTTGCAAGCATCCGATCCGAACTCACCTGTCAGGTCCGACATCCCTGTCCCTGGACCTCGCTCCGGGTGGGACGACTGCTTTCGGCACGTCGCCCCGCCCGGACAGGATTTCACATCACGATATTAGCGACTGCGGCCCTGTGGCGTCTTGGTCGTGGGGCCACAGGTGGGGCGGGTTGGGTCTGAAACTACGGCTTCTTCACTACCGGCTTCTCGGCCTTCTTGGCGGGCGTCGTCGAAGATCCTTCGCCATCCTCGGTATCCTCCTCGAAGACCCGCTTCTCTCGCGAGGTGCCGTTGATGAGCGTCATCACATGGCGCTTCTTGAGCTTCTCGACCGGAGCGGGAGGCTCCACTTCCTTGATCGGTTCCTTCTTCGGTTCCGGGTCCTTGACCTCGGGCAAGATGGGGACCGGCGTCGTGACCTGCGGCGGGGGCGTCGGCTCAGGCTCCTTGCTGCCGTCGGAGGACGGCAGCGGCTTGTCGAGGTCCGACAGCGTGGCGACCACGTTGGCCGTCCGCTTCGTATCCCCGAATGCCTTGGGCAACAGACGCAATTCCCCGACCGTGGCCGCCAGCGATAGCCGGGTGGCTTCCTCCGGCGAGGCGGCCAGCGTCACCGTCTGGGCGAGGATCGACTTCTGTTCGGGGTTGCGATCACTCTGTGTATCGACCGCCAGGACCAACATGCCCTGGAGGAAGACCTTGGCCGTCGGGTTCGAGTTGCGGGTCGTGCAGACCACATCGACGCGCGACCCTTGGAGCACGAAGCCGCCAGCGATCGTCTCCGGGCTAACCTTCACGGCGATGGCCCGCATGCCAGGAGCCAGGCTGTCGGCCAGTGACTGTTGCTCCTTGCTGAGCAGGTCGCTCTGCATCGCCGCACGTTCGGCGTCCAGGGGCTTGTTGAGCCGCTGGTCCTTCACGTCGTCGAGGCTCTTCAGGGACGACTTCGAGACCGCGCTCACGGGCAGCATCTTGACCTCGAAGAATTTCTCCGGCTCCTTGATGGGAGTCCAGCCGGGCACCTTGACCTTGGCCATCAGCACCGGGACCAGTTCTTCCTGTTCCACCGTGGGCTGTCGATCGGCCAGCAACTTGCTGGTCATGTAACTCGCGCCCAGGCCACAGACCACCGCCACCACCATAAGGATCATCGTCTTCGGTTTCATGACTCGGACCTCTTCATTCTTTAGTGCAAATCGTGTTGGGTTTTGGATGCTCGGTGCCATCGACTGGCCTACATCCTGGTCCGGCGTGAACGCGGGTCGCTCATGCACCCTTGTTTTCGTCTTCCCAGGATGGAGAACTTCAACCTTAACGGCTGTATCGACTGTGCCGAACGTGCGAATCGTGCCGGGGCCGCCACGCACTTTCTCCCGCCGACCCCGCCCGCGTCGCTTACCGATACTCGTCGCGTTCGCTGACTTGCCTGCTCGATAGTTTTCAGTGTTCAGTGTTCAGTGTTCAGTTATTAGCCAAGAACGTATCCGAGACGACGGATCTCCCGAGGCGCATTCACTGAAAACTGAAAACTGAAAACTAAACATTACATGCCGTGCTGGTAGATCAGGTAGGCGATGAAGCCCATGCACAGCGGGATGCCATAAGGCAAGAGATGGAGTCGAGGCTTGCGGGCCGCCGCCTTTTCCGCCACGTCGCCGACCCCCTTGGCCGCAAAGAGATCGCCGAGGATCTCGCGGGTGTTGGTCATGTTCTTGCGGAGCTGGCCTCGCACGGCGATCATGCCCAGTGCCAGGACGCCGCCGATGATGGCGGCGAGGCAGAAGGCGTAGAAGACGATCCACATGGCTCCGGGGTGGGCGTCGCCGGCGCTCAATCCATAGAAGGAGCCGATCCAGGCCCCGAAGCCCATTTGCATCTTGACATCCCCGGCCCCCATGCCGCCGATCATGTGGATGGGATAGAGGAGTGCGAAGCCGACCATCGTGCCGGCGAGGCTCGCGCCGATGCCGCCGAAGCCGGTACTCACCGGCAGCCAGTCGAAATCGTGAAAGAGGCCCAACGCCCATCCCGAGAGGATCAGGGGGAACGTCAGCCAGTTGGGGACTTTGAGCTTCCAGCCGTCGATGACGGCGGCCGCGATCATCGCGCCGCAAATGAACCACAGGGGCCAGTGTTCGAAGATGTATTGCACGACAGACTACCTCATTCGGGGGAGGACGTTCCAGGGGGTGAGGGGAGAACGCGACAAGCCGCGGCCCATGATGGGTGCCGCGGCTTGCAAAGGAGCCGACCTGACCCGGTCCGGCAGATCAGGTGAACTCGATCGTTCAGCTACCCGAGCCGCCGATCTTGTTGCCGACATACGAGAAGGTGTTATTGGCATTGGTGCCGAGGGTCGTGACCGCCGTGATGCAGACCACGATGATGAGGGCGAGCATGACTGCATACTCGACCGCCGTCGGGCCGCTCTCGTCGTTGATGAAGTTGACGAGGGCGTTGGTGAACTTACGCATGAGAATCTCCAGTGTTAGGACAGACGAACTCTTTGGGTGTCGATCCGGGCACTCGCCCGAATCAATTGCATCGACCGACCGAGAGTGGACTACTTCTGGCTGGCTGAGACGAACTCAGCTGCCGCTGGACACCGCCGCGTTCAACGCCACGTTACTGAACGTGCTGTTGGCCTTGGTACCCAGCGTGGTGACGGCCGTGATGCAGACAACGACGATGAGGGCGAGCATGACCGCATACTCGACAGCGGTCGGGCCGCTCTCATCTTCGATGAAGTGCTTCAGGCCGGCGAGGAACTTCGACATACGACATTCCCTTCTGACACTCATGATCCTGCGATCGACCGAATCGATCGCCGACCAAACCGCCATCTTCGTCCAAGACGATGGGAAAATCGTTCACCAGAAGGAGTCGGAAAGAGTGTCTTTCCGTCCAAACCGAGGGAGACCCCCCGGCGGTGGTTCGACTTCTCACCCCTTCGGCAGCCTGGCGATCCCGAATCGCTTCGGGGTCCATAGCTTTGCGTCCTCGCCTCGCGGCGAGTTTGCCTTTGTCGAGGATGAAGAGGCCAAGACCTGGATCATTACGACGCATAAGAGGTAGGTTTGGTGGACCGTTCTCTTTCCGCGTGCATCCGTCTCACCGCTTCGCCACAACAGTAGGTCGTGTCTGCGCGGCAGTCAAATAGTTGTGACGATTTTTTCGCGAGAATCGCTAGATTGGGACGATTAGGCAGGGGGACAGAGCAGCATCCAGGATGCACGATGAAGAGTGGGTGGAACATGCAACCGTTTAAACGCTAAACGCCGCAGTGTTGGATTCTTGTTGATTGTCCTACTGCACTCATCTACAATTCTCATTCATATCGACTCCGTCCGACGTGTGGTCGTCCTACCTTGCCACTTCGACCTGGGGTTAGCCCTCCGGTCGCCTGGGGATATGCTCATGCCTTCGACCGTTTGCTGCGCCCGCCCAGGCTGTGGTGGAATGATCGAGGTCGAACGAGGACAGCCGGAAACGGACCTCTCCTGTCCCCGTTGCGGCCGGCCGATAGACGGCGGCCCCGATGCCAGTTGGACGCTGCCGCCCCAATCGCCTGCCTCGGTCGTCGGCCCCGAGGGCGTTTCGACCAGCGTTCAGCAGGAAACGGTGGCCCCAGAATCCTCATGGGCGACCATTGACCCTTCCGTGGAAGAGCCGGCCCGGATCACGGTAACTCACCTCCCTGCTGGGGACGACCCGGACGGCACCACGACGTTCGATCGTGTCGGGACTTCGCCCCGACTGGGGACGCCGTACATTTCCGTTCCCGACCCTGAACTCCCCGAGCGGGTGGCGCGGTTCCTCGTTCGCGAACTCCTCGGCGAAGGGACGTTCGGCCGAGTCTACCGGGCGTATGATGCGCAACTCGACCGCGAGTTGGCGGTGAAGGTGGCCAAGGCGGCAACGCTCGACAGCCCGCGCCGAATCGAGCGGTTCCTGCGCGAGGCGCGCACGGCGGCCCAACTCCAGCACCCGCACATCGTGCCACTCTTCGACGCGGGCAAAGACGGCAACCAATACTACATCGCGTCGGCCTTCATCACGGGCCGCACCCTGGAGGAGACGCTCGAGGAGGGCCGGCTCGACGTTCGCCACACCGTCACGATCGTGCGTGCCCTGGCGGACGCGCTAGCCTACGCCCATGACCAAGGCATCGTCCATCGCGATGTAAAGCCGGCCAACATCATGGTAGACGAAAGGGGCCAACCCCAACTCATGGACTTCGGCCTCGCGGCCCGCCAGGACGGGGCCGAGAAGTTGACCCACGACGGCACCGTCCTGGGCACGCCGATGTACATGGCACCCGAACAGGCCGCCGGGCGATCCGCCGAGATCGGGCCGGCGAGCGACCAATACAGCCTGGGCGTCGTCCTGTACGAGATGTTGTGCGGCGAGGCACCCTTCAGCGGCTCGATGCACGTCGTAATGTCGATGCACCGCGAGGCCGTCCCCGCCTCGCCGCGCAAGCACGACACCACGCTCCCGCGCGACCTGGAGACGATCTGCCTCAAGACCCTCGCCAAGAAGCCCCAGGAACGCTACGCCGGGTGCCGCGAGTTGGCCGAGGACTTGCGCCGATTCCTCGACGACGAACCGATCCGCGCCCGACAAGCGGGGCCGATCGAGCGGCTCTTCCGGTGGGCGAGGCGGAACAAGGCCCAGGCAGGTCTAATCGCCGCCAGCGTCCTCGTCCTGGTCGCGGGCCTGGCGGTCGCCCTGCTCTACGGCCAGAACAAGGCCCAGCAACTCGACCTCACCAGGGCCGAGTTGAACAGGACCCAGGTCGAGAAGCGGAGCCGCGAGTCACTACGGAAGGCCCAACAACACGAGGCGGCGGAGCGCTTGGTCGATGCCGACCGGGAGCTGGCCGCCGGACTAGCGGCGCTCGTCGCCCAGCCGGACCTCGAGGCGGACGACCTCCGGGCCGAACTGCTCGAGCGACGAGCGGCGGTCGGCCAGCGCCTCCAGGATCAGCGGACGCGAGCGGAGGCGCAGGAACGCTTCCGCCGATTCCAGGTGCCCTACGACGTGGCCCTGCTGCACCTGACGGGGTTCACCAGCCAGGACGTGGCCGACAACCGCGCCAGGATCCAGGCCGCCGTCCGCGAGGCGCTGGCGATCTACGGGACCGACCCGAGGGCGGCGGGCGACGCGATTCCGATGCTCGAGGGGGACCGAACGGCGCTCGACGCCGGGGAGTTCTCGCGGCTGAAGGAGGCGTGTTACGGATTGCTGCTGATCGGGGCGTTGGCCGAGGGCGGCCCCCCGCCGGGCAAGGTCGAGACGCCGGAAGAGGTCCGCAGGCGGGGTGAGCGCTCGCTGGTTCGGCTGGACCGAGTGGCCCGCTTCGGGCAGGCGCACGGCCTGACGACGCGGGCGTTGTCCTTGCACAAGGCGCAGAGCGAGGCACTGGCCGCAGGCAAGGAGTTCGACCGCGCCGCGTTCGAGGATCGCGCGCCGATCGGGGCTCTGGATTGTTTCCTCGCCGGGCTAGAATATTACCGCGAGGGGAACTTCGAGAAAGCTGAGTTCGCATGCACCGATGCGTTGAACCTGCAAGGAACGCACTTCTGGGCGCGGTACATCCGGGCGCTCTGTCGCCTGAGAGGATATCGCTGGTCGGCGACCCAGTCGGACTTGACCGTGTGCATCAACGCGCGGGAACAATACCCCTGGCCGATGCTCCTTCGGGGGTTCGCGGCGAGCGAATTGGGCAACCGCTACCTGGCATCCAGGGACGTGAAGCAGGCCGCCGCCGAGTTCCAGGCCGCCGAGGAGGACTTCGACGCGGTCCTGAAGAAGGAACGCGATCCGCTCGTTCGCTATGTGGGGCTTACCAACCGTGGGGTGCTGAACATTCGGCGACAGCGCTGGGAGGAGGCGGTGGACGACCTGCGCGACGCGGTGAAGGCCAATCCGGCGGGGTTCCAGGCCCACGTCAACCTCTCCCAGGCACTCCAGGGGTTGGAGAAATGGGACGCCGCGTTGGCGTCGATGAACGAGGCGATCCGCCTGTTACCCGACTTCGCCGCCCTCTACGAGAGCCGGGCGAGGCTGCACCTGCTCCGCAAGAATCGAGTGTTTGCGCGGACGGATTTCGAGAAGGCCGTCGCCCTGGAGCCGATGGGCAGCAAGTCGGACCGGCTCGTCGGCAACCTCGTCGAGGTGGGGCGACTGCTCCACCGGGAGCGTAAGTACCCCGCCGCCCTTGTCGCCTTCGACCGGGCGCTGAAACTCCGCCCGGACTTCGTCCTGACGCAGCGCTTCCGGGCGGACACTCTGCTCGCCCTGAAACGGATCCCGGAGGCGGGGCGGGCGCTGGACGACTACTTGGCCGTGACGCGAGACCCGCCGGCCGCAGTGTACGAAGCGCGCGGCCTGATACACGCCGGGGCTGGCCAGCAAGCGGACGCCATCGACTCGTATGGCGCGGCGCTGCGGCTCGACCCCCGCGATACGAAGACGCGGGGCTACCGGGGCTGGACTTATCTATCGATCGACGCGCCCCGGCTGGCGCTGACGGACTTCGACGCCTGGCTCCGGGAAGTGCCCACCAGCGCGGAAGCCCTCGTGGGTCGAAGTAGCGCTCGCATTCGATTGTTGCGGCTCGACGAGGCCGTGTCGGACGCCGTCGCGGCGGAGAAACAAGGCTCGCTGACGGATCGGCTCCTGTACCACCTCGCCTGTGTGTATGCCCAGGCATCGGCCCAGGAGACTCGCCCCGAGCAGAAGCGCAGGGCGGAATTCTACGAGAAGAAGGCGCTGATGTACCTCCGCCGGGCGATGGAGGAGCTGCCTGCGGAGAAGCGAAGGTCGTTCTGGCGCGACCAGGTGCGGACCGACCCGGCGCTGGCGACGCTGCGACGTGGCAGGTCGTTCGAGCAGGTGGGTAAAGAGTTCGGGCTGGTTGGGTCGTGACTTTTCTCTCTATATTGGTGCCTCGGGGTCAACGTCCATGAAACGCCTCGCCTGGGACTGGGAACAACGCCTTCGGTCGATGGGTCGGGAGATGCTCCCCCGCGATCGGCGTTCGTCTCGTCGGCTCTCGCTGGAATGGCTCGAGTCCCGCCTCGCCCCTGCCGCGCACGATACGATCGGCACCGCGCTGTCGGTGTCGCTCGTGAGCCAGGCCCACGACACCCGGACGCTCGAGACGGCCAACACGGTGGACCTCTACGCCGTCACGCTGAAGGCTGGCGAGGCGATCCTCGCCGAGGCGCTCACCCCGCAACCCGGATCGCTGAAGCCCGCCCTGCGGATCTTCGACGACAGTGGCACCCCATTGACGCCACTGGACGCTTTGACCGGCGCGAATCCCGAGCTGTCCTACGCGGCCCCGACGGACGGGATGTACTTCGTCGGCGTGTCCAGCGTGGGGAACCTGGGCTACGACCCGACCACGGCGGACAGCGGCAATGGGGGGATATCGTCCGGCGTCTTCACGCTAGACCTGACGCGCCTCGCAGCGGCGACCGAACGGGAGCCGAGGGGGATGACGGGTGGGAATGAGACGCCGCAGACAGCGGAAGCGCTTACGACCAATACGAGTCTGAGCGGGAACCTGCCATCGGGGGATGTGGATACTTATCGCTTCACGATGTTGGACTCGGGTCGATTTCGTGGCATGTTGACGGCCAGAGATGCCAACGTCCTGAACACCCGGATGCGATTGTTGGACGCTTCCGGCCAATTGCTGATCCAGTCCGATGGCCGATCCCCTGAAGATCCGACTTCCGTGCTGGATCAACACCTCCAGGCGGGAACCTACCTCCTCGAGTTGTCTGCCTACAGGAATTCGAGCGATGGGGGGGACGATCACGGCTACGAGCTGACGACCCGGATCGATGACACGTTACCGCCGTTCACCCCTCTCTCGGTGGACCCTAACCCTGTCGATGTGGTGGTGCGCGATGTCAATCGCGACGGTCGGCCCGATGTGATCACCGCGAACCGCCTCGTGGACGATGTGAGCGTTCTGTTGGGCAATGGCGATGGGACGTTCGAGAAGCAACAGTTCTTCGATGTCGGAACCAACCCGGTGTCCGTGGCGGTCGAGGATCTGAATCGAGACGGGCTGCTCGACATCGTCACGGCGAACGAGGGAGACGGGACCGCCACCCACCCCGGTGGCGCGAGCGTTCTATTGGGCAATGGTGATGGAACTTTTCAGTCGGCACAGTCCTACGACGCCGGTAAAACGACTGAATCGATCGTGATCGAGGATATCAACGGGGACGGGTTACCCGACATCATCACGGCGAACTTCGGCTCCAACAATGTGAGTGTGCTTTTGCAAAACGTGGATGGCACGTTTGGAAAGCCAATCTTCTTCGCCGTGGGAAAAACCCCTAATTGCGTCGCCGTTGGTGATATCGATGGGGATGGTCTGCCGGACCTGGTCACGGCGAATCGTAACGACAACAGTCTGAGCGTGCTGCTCGGAGACGGGCACGGCACCTTCGCGAATCCCATCACCGTTGCCGTCAAGACGGCCCCGGTTTTCGTGACGGTGGCGGATGTCAGCGGCGACGGCCTACTCGACCTCATCACCGCGAACACAACCTCCAACGATGTGATCGTCCTGCTTCGGAACGCCGATGGCAGTTTTCGGCAGGCGCGGTCGTTTGCCGTCGGGAAACATCCCGAATCCGTGGCGGTGGCGGATGTCAACGGAGATGGCCGGCTGGACCTCGTCACCGCGAATTTATTCAGCAGCGATGCGAGCGTGTTATTGGGCAACGGCGATGGCACTTTCCAACCCACTCGTTCCTACTCCGTGGGCACTAGTCCGTTCACGGTGGTGGTGCAGGACATCAACGGCGACGGCCATCCCGATCTCGTCACCGCGAATCGCTTCTCCAACGACGTGAGTGTGTTGCTGGGCAATGGCGACGGCACTTTCGAGCAGAAGCAATCCTTGAATGCGGCCACGGGACCCGATTCCGTGGCCGTTCGAGATATCAACGGAGATGGTCATCCCGACATCGTCACCGCGAATCGCTTCTCCAACGACGTGAGCTTCCAGCTGGGAAATGGGGATGGCACGTTCCAGAAGGCGCAGTCCTTTGCTGCGGGCATCCGGCCCGACTCCGTGGCAATCGAGGACATCAACGAGGATGGTCGCCTCGATTTGGTCGTGGCGGATGCTGGTTCCAACGCTGTGAGCGTGCTACTCGGCAACGGCAACGGCACGTTCCGATCGGCGCAATCCTTCCACGTCGGAAGTGAGCCTACTTTCGTGTCCGTTCAGGACGTGAACGGCGACGGCCATTTCGACATCGTTACCGCGAATTTCTTCTCGAATGATGTGAGCCTGCTCGTGGGCAACGGCGACGGCACGTTTCGGAAGGCCAAAGCCATCGGTGCAGGAACCCATCCGTTCAAGGTCGCGGTTCGGGATATCAATGGAGACGGCCGACCCGACATCGTCACGTCCAACGACGGTTCCAACGACGTAAGCGTACTGCTACAGAACTCCGACGGCACCTTCCAGAAGGCGAAGTCCCTCCTGGTCGGCACCAGGCCTCAAGCGGTGGCAGTTCAGGATCTCGATGGCGACGGTCGGCCCGACATCGTCACCTCGAATTACGGGTCCAAGAATGTGAGCGTACTCCTACAAGACCCGGATGGAACCTTCCAGAAAGCGGCAGCGTTCGCTGTGGGTACGACTCCTTCTTCTCTAGCGATTCGAGATGTCAATGGAGACGGAGTGCCCGACATCGTTACCGCGAACGTCTCTGACAATGACGTGAGCGTTTTGTTCGGTATCGGGGACGGTTCCTTCCAGGATGCACAAGCCTTCGCTGTTGGACAGCGGCCGTTTGGCGTGACGATCCACGATGTCAATGGGGACGGCCAGGCCGACATCATCACCGCGAACTTCGGCTCGAATGATGTGACCGTTTTGCTGGGCAACGCCGACGGTGGTGTGTTGAAGACGCGAACCTACCCGGTCGGCACCAGTCCACAATCCCTGACGGTTGGGGATGTCAACGGCGATGGCTTATCCGACCTCGTCACCGCGAATCGTGATGACAATAATGTGAGCGTTCTGCTCGGGAAGTCCGACGGATCGTTCCAAGCAGCCGCGTCCTTCTCCGTGGGCAAAAGCCCTTACTCCGTTGAGGTTCACGATGTAAACGGCGATGGTCGCCCGGACATCGTCACCGCGAATCTCGTCGATGATACTGTCAGCGTTTTGTTCCAGAACGCCGATGGCACCTTCCAGAACGTGACGACCTTCCGCGTAGGCACTAGCCCCTTCTCCGTGAAGGTTGGAGATATCGATAACGACGGCTTGCCCGACATCGTGACCGCGAATCGCGACTCCAACGACGTGAGTGTGTTGTTCCAAAACGCCGACGGCATGTTTCGACAGGCGAAGTCCCTCCCCGTGGGAACCAAGCCCGAATCGGTAACCGTTCAGGATCTCAACAAAGACGGTTTGCCCGACATCGTCACGGCCAACTTCGACTCCAACGATGCCAGTGTCTTGCTACAGAACGCGGATGGCACTTTCCCGAAGGCGATGCGCTTCGCAGCTGGCTCGGGCCCCCAATCCGTGGCGGTGAGCGACCTCAACGGCGATGGCCTACCCGACCTGGCCGTGGCGAACTTCGGCTCCTACGACGTGAGCGTCCTGCTGGGCAAGGGCGACGGCACCTTTCAGTCGGCGAATTCGTTCGAGGTGGGCGTCAAACCTTACTCCGTGGTGGTGCAGGATATCAACGGCGACGGTCTGCCCGACCTGGTGACGGCGAACTCCGACTCGAACAACGTAAGCGTGCTAGTGGGCAACGGCGACGGCACCTTTCAGCCAGCGCAGAACTTTCCGACAGGGACTACCCCGTATTCGGTGGCCGTGCAGGATGTCAACGGCGACGGGCGTCCCGACATCATTACGGCAAATTTCGGCTCCAACGATGTGAGCGTTTTGCAGATTCCGATAGAGAATGCGTTCGAGCCACCCCGGAATCCGGCCAACATTCCCACGCATGACGTGCCCGTGCTGGCGGATATCAACGGCGATGGCATTCCCGATGCTCTCAGCCTCAACAGTTCTGGGGAGATTCTCTTCCGACAGGGGACCAACGACCCGCGCCATCCCTTCGCCCCGTTCGTCGTCGTCGATCCGGGCCAGCCCGCCAAGGATTTCACTGTCCTCCGCACCGCCGGCCTGCCAGATATCGCCGCTCTGGACAGCAACGGCAACGCGGTCAGCCTTTCCACCTGGTCCCCGAAACTGCACCGCTTCGCGCGTGGGGGAACGATCGCCACGGGGAACAATCCCGTCCGCATCGCCGGCGCGGATCTCAACGGCGACGGCTTTGGCGACCTGGTGATCGGCAATTCCCTCGACCATAGCGTCACGATCGCCTTCCAACTCGCCGACGGCCGATTCGATTCTCATACGCTAACCCGTCTCGTCGGCGACCAACCGTCGAGCATCACGTTCGCCAACCTCAGCGGTTTCGGCAACGATATCGTCGTCAGTGGTCAGGTTTCTGGGGATGTCACACTTCTTTACAACGATGCCAGCCACTCCTTCGACACCCAATCGCGCTACCGTGCGGGGCTGGGACTGTTCGACACGATTTCGAAAGCGACCGGAACCACGATCCGCAGCAACCAACAAACCGTCGGTGCCATCGTCGCCGACATCGGCAACGCGGGGCGGGACATCGTCACCCTGAATCGCCTCACGAACACCTTCACCGTGCTCCACAACCGGGGCGATGGTGCCTTCATCGACCCGCAGTCCGGCGATGTCCACGCGATCGGCGCGCCGCCCGTCCAGGTCATCGCGGGTGATTTCTTGCACAACGGCCAGCAGGATCTCGCCGTCCTGACCACCGGCGAGGACGGCACCAGTCGGGTGATGGTTTACCTGCGCGAACCGGACGGCACCGTTGCCGATGCGATCGCCAACCCCGCCGGGCAGGGGGCGACGGGCTTTTCCTTCATCCCGGCCACCGCCCACACGCCGGATAGGTTCCTCGTCGGCAACACCTACGGCGACTTCTTGACTCTCGTGGGGGACAAAACCGGACACTTCGTCGTCGAGCGCGGCAGCCTGGACGGCAAGCCGTTGGCCGTGGGCAAGACGAGCGACGGCCGGCAATTCGCCGTCGTGGCGGATCAGAGCGAGGACCGAGTGCAGGTCTACTTCCGCAAGCCGGGGACGAATCAGTTCGGCACGCCGACTACCTACGACAGCACCGCAGGCAAGACACTGCTCGCGCCCGGCGCGGTGCAGTTGATCGACCTGAACAAGGACGGCAACCCCGATCTCGTCGTGGCGAGCCGACTCGGGAACGACATCCTGGTCTACCCCGGCCTCGCCGATGGCACCTTCGGTGTACCGACGAGTTTCGCCGTCGGCTTTGAGCCGGTGTCGTTCACTGCCGCCGACTTGAACGGCGATGGCGTGCCGGATCTGGCCGTGGTCAATCAGGGGTCGAACGATGTCTCCGTCCTCGATGGCACGATCGACCCGAAGACGCATCTGTGGACCGCAACCCCCGGCCCGCGTTTGAGTTCCGGCGGGAGCGAACCCGTGGCCGTCGTCGCCGGCACCTTCAACGGCGATGCCATCCCCGACCTGCGCGTGACCAATCGCGGCGGGCAGGTCTTCACGATGGCGGGCATCGGCTCGAGCGGCACGGGCACCGGCTTCTTCCAGGACGCGAGCGGTCAGACTCGGACCCTCGGCTCGACCATCACGGGTGAGGTGTTCGACCCGACCACGAATCGCGAGTTCGTCGTCAGCGGCGGGCAAATCTTTGCCTTCGATGGGACCGCGTTCACGGCCCTGAACACGCCCGGATTCATCACGACGCTCGGCATCGCGGACGGCTTCCTGGTCGCGGGCTTCGCGGATCGCAGCGTCGGCGTGCTGTCCGAAGAAGACGGCAGCCTGTTGAAGCAGTCCTTCGCCTTCGCCGACACGCCGAGCGCCTTGCAGGCACTCCAGAATGGCGACCACATCGACATCTTCCTGACGCTGCAAGGCTCGCAGGTGCCGGTGTTCGTCTCGCTCCTCATCCCCGTCGTAACGCAGTTGACCGATTCGGCCGCCGTCGCCCAGGCGACGAGCCTGCCGGGGGCGGAGCTGGTGCTGGTGGCGACGCTGCTGACCGGGGGACTCGACGAAGGAACCTCGCGACCCGCCGAAGTAGTTGACAGCGAGGCGACGTTCGTGCTGTTCCTACCGCCCGTCAAGGTGCGGGTGGCGGAGCAGCTCGGAGCCGAGGCCGAGGAGGTCGTCGTCACGCCAATCGTGAAGGTGAACGCGATCGGCGAGGCCCCGTCGGCGGAGTTCCAAGAGCGCGTCCGGGAGGCGCTGGCCGATCGTCTCATGAGCCAGCAGGTCTTCGACACGCTCGAGGATCTCGTCGAGGCAATCCAGGGCGTCCTCGAGCGCTTCCAGAGCAAGCCGGCCCCCGAGGTGCCGATGGAGGAAGTCCTCTGGGGTCCGGGCTTCGTCGAGGAAGTATCCTCGTCGGGGGTAGGAATGACCAAAGGAGCCGCGCACGAAGTAAGCGGGGTGACGCAGCAAATCGAGGAAGTAAAACCGCTTACTTCGTGCGCGGCTCCTTCGCATCTCATGGCGTCGCTCCTCGCTGCTTGGGCGTGTCATGCACCGAAATCAGAGTCCTCGTCGCCGTCACGTCCTCGACGCATCCCCCGACTCGGGACGAGGTATCATGACTGATCCCCGACCAACCCCGCCCGTCGCCGAGCCGTGGGTCGAGGTGACGGCTTCGCGCTACTTTTCCAGCTGGCTCGCCGACCAGAACATCAGTCTGGCGTTCACGACGTATCAGGTCGGCAAACTCTTCTTCCTGGGCCGAGGCGCGGACGGAGCGCTCTCGGTCTTCGAGCGCACCTTCAACCGCTGTATGGGCCTGTGGGGCGACGGGCAGACGTTGTGGATGAGTTCGCTCTACCAACTGTGGCGCTTCGAGAACGTCCTCCGTCCGGGCCAACTGCACAACGGGTTCGACCGCCTCTACGTCCCGCGCGTCGGACACACCACCGGGGATCTCGACGCGCACGACATCGCCGTGGAGGCCGACGGTCGAGTGGTCTTCGTCAACACGCGCTTCGGCTGCCTGGCCACGCTCCATGACCGAGACAGCTTCACCCCGCTGTGGCGGCCGCCCTTCCTGAGCAAACTGGCCCCCGAGGACCGTTGCCACCTCAACGGCCTGGCCCTGGTGGACGGCAAGGCTCGTTTTGTCACGGCCGTCAGCGCGAGTGATGTCGTCGATGGCTGGCGCGACCGGCGACGCGACGGGGGTTGTGTCCTCGACGTGCAGAGCAACGAAATCGTAGCCTCCGGCCTGTCGATGCCCCACTCGCCGCGCTTCCACGCCGGGAAGTTGTGGCTGCTGAACTCGGGGACGGGCCACTTCGGCAGCATCACTCCCGGCGGCGCGTTCGAGCCGTTGACCTTCTGCCCCGGCTACCTCCGCGGGCTGGCCCTCGTGGGAGATTTCGCGGTGGTCGGCCTGTCGGAGGCACGCCACGAGAAGACCTTCGGCGGCTTGGCCCTGGACGAGGCTCTCGCCTCGAAAGGCGTAGTCCCCCGGTGTGGCCTCTGCGTCATCGACCTGCGCAGCGGAGACATCGTCGAGTGGGTCCGCCTCCAGGGCACCGTCCGCGAGTTGTACGACGTGGTCGTCTTGCCGGGGGTCATGCGACCGATGGCCTTCGGCTTCAAATCCGACGAGATCCAGCGCGTCCTGACGATTCCCGACGAAAGGTTCGTATGTTAACGCCAAGAAGAGACCTCACCCCCCCCCACCCCACCCCCCCTCTCCCGCAGGGAGAGGGGGGAGCAAGACCTTCGGCTTCCCCTCTCCTTTCAGGAGAGGGGGCTGGGGGATAAGGTCGCGTGGATGAACACATGAGCGACACCTGGCAGCTTCGTATCTACGAGCAGAACGAACGGGTTTGCTTGGCGGACCTCACCGGCCCGGCCGAGTTGGGCCGACAGACTACGAGCGAGGAACCGCTCTACACGCCCCATCTGGCGGGCGGTCAACATCGAGTGGCCATCGCTCCCAAGGACGAAAGAGCAATCTCCCGGCAGCAAATCCTCATCGAGCCTCTCGCCGGCGGAAGTTTCCGGGTCACGAACCTCGGCGGCAAGCGAACGATCAGCCTGCCGGACGGCAAAGACCTTCCCCCAAATGCCAGTTGTGACATCGCAGCAGAGGGATTGCTTCGCCTTGGCACGAAATCGATCCGTCCAGGCCGAGGCGAAAGTTCGAAGTCGTCGCTCCAGTCGCTCGCGGAGCCGACCATCGCACCTGGCAAGCGCGCCGTCGTGGCCGGTTCCCCGATCGGCCTACCGCCTCCGAACGCAACCGGCGTCGGCCTGAAGCCTCTGCTGCAATGGCTCCGGGCGGCGGCCGATGTCCTCCAGAGCGCCGCCGGCTCTGCCGACTTCTTCGACAAGGCGGCCCAGGCGCTCGTGGAGCTGGTCGATCTCGACTCGGGCCAGGTGTTGATCCTCCGCAAGGGAGCGTGGCACCAGGAGGCCTACCACAGCGCCGCGCGGACCGCCAAGGTGTCGCTCCACTCTCCCAGCAATCAGGTTCTCGAGCAGGTTCGCCAGGAGAAACGCACCTTTTGGGAAATGCCGCCCACGCACACCCAGGCCGCGTCCAGTTTGGTCGAGGTCGAGGCGGTCGTCGCCGCGCCGATCCTGGACGGGCACGGGGCGGTGATCGGTGCCCTCTACGGCGAGCGACGCATCGGGGGTGCTTTGCCGGCACCCGTCACGGAGCTGGAAGCGGTGCTGGTGGAGGTTCTCGCGCGTGGCGTCGCGGCGGGACTGGCCCGGCAGGAACAAGAGAAGGTCGTCCTGGCGGCCCACGTCCAGTTCGAGCAGTTCTTCACCCCCGAACTCGCCCGCCAACCGGACCTGTTGATGGGACGCGATACGGAGGTCTCGATCCTCTTTTGCGACATCCGGGGGTTCAGCCGCATTAGCCAACGGCTCGGGCCTGCACGGACGATGGACTGGATCGGCGACGTGTTGGGGACGCTGTCCGACTGCGTCCGTGCCCACTCGGGCGTGCTAGTGGATTACATTGGCGACGAGTTGATAGCCATGTGGGGTGCCCCAGAGGAGCAGCCCGACCACGCGCGGCTCGCCTGTCGCGCCGCGCTCGACATGCTGGGGCAGATCCCCTTGTTGAACGCTCGATGGGAGCCGATCATGGGAGAAACCATGAATCTAGGCATCGGCATCAACACCGGGCCTGCCCGCGTAGGCAACACCGGCTCCCACCACAAGTTCAAATACGGCCCACTCGGCAACACGGTCAACCTGGCGAGCCGAGTCCAGGGCGCGACGAAATACCTGAAATGTCAAATATTGATGACCGGGGCGACCAAGTCGGCGCTCGACGACAGTTTCTACTCGCGCCGCCTGTGCGAAGCCCTGGTCGTCAACATCGCCGAGCCTGTTGCCCTGCACGAACTGGTCCTCGAGGGTCAACCGCTGCACGCGGAAGCCACGGAGGTCTACGAACAGGCGCTGAGCCGATTCGAGGCGAAGGACTTTGCCAGTGCCGCGCGTGCCCTGGGCAACTGGCGGATGCAGTGCCCGAATGACGAGCCGGCGCTGATGCTCCTCTACCGGGCGGTGAGGTGTATGGTCGAGGGGCCTACGCCGTCTCATCCCGTCTGGGTGTTACCGGGGAAATAGCGGCCCGCCCAACATTACTCCCCTCGCCCCTGTACTCAGGGGCATTGGTATCTACCCGAGAGGAAAGGTGAAGCCGGTGTGAGGCCTTGCTTTTTCTGTTGCCTGTAGTTTATGTACGGTACACATTATTCGTCTGCGGGTACTGTTCTATTCTATCTGCTACGTCTGGAGCCTTTCACCACACATGCGATTGCACTACAAGATGGTAAATTTGATCATCCTGATCATATCCATTCGCGTTTCGTAACATTTCAGGCATATAAAAAAATTCCGGTATCAATTCTTTCACATCTGCTAAGTTTGTCATACAACCATGCCATGTTTGTGGAATGGAATGGAATAAACGATCAGGATGATCAAATTTACCATCTTGTAGTGCAATCGCATGTGTGGTGAAAGGCTCCA
>JANXSH010000184.1 GCA_025356615.1 Planctomycetia bacterium
GAGAATTCGAGGTCTTCGCCTCGACGAATTGCTCAGATCGCTGCCCGGAATCGCTCCCCGTTCGTGGCCCGGCGGCGCAACCCCTCGCACGGCGCGAAGCGCGGCCCGAGCCGGGCCGTCAGCGCGTCGAGCGATCGGACGATGTCCGCGAGGCCGCGATCGTCGGCGTAGCGCAGCGGGCCGCCCCGGTGCGGTGCCCAGCCGGTGCCGAAGACGACGGCCAGATCGAGGCCGTCGCCGTCACTCGCCCGGCCCTCGTCGAGGAGACGGGCGGCCTCGTTGACCATGAGCAATACGAGCCGCTCCCTCGCGTCGGCGACCTTCGCCGCCAGGGGCAGTGCATCGACCGGCGTCGGCATCGCCTGGCGGACGAGTGCCTCGGCTGCGGTGTGGACGCGGGCCTTCTTCTTTTCGTGGGTGTAGAAGCCGCGCCCGGACTTCTCGCCGAGCCAGCCCTGTTGCCTCATCGCCGCGAAGACGGGGTGAGGTTCATCCTTCCGCCCGAGTTGTTGGGCCATGAGGCGCGAGACGTGTTCGGCCACGTCGAGGCCGATCTGGTCGAGTAGGGCCAGCGGCCCGGTCGGCATGCCGAACCGCCTCATGAGCGTGTCGATTTCCTTTATCGACATTCCCTCGGCGACGAGTCGGACCGCCTCGTCGAGGTAGGGCATCAGGACGCGGTTGACGACGAAGCCCGGCCCGTCGCCGACACGAACGGGCGTCTTGCCCAGGTCGATGGCGAATCGCAGAAGCTTGGCGATGACCTCCGGCGAGGTGCCGGGTGCCTGAGCGACCTCGACGAGAGGCATCTTGTTTACGGGGTTGAAGAAGTGCATCCCGGCGAGTCGTTCGGGGTTCGGCAAGCCGGGCTGTAGCCCGGCGACGGCGATCGACGAGGTGTTCGTCGCCAGGATCGTAGTCGGCGGGGTACGGCGGGCCATCTCGGCGAAGAGGGAGCGCTTGACCTCGAGGTCTTCGATGGCTGCCTCGACGACGACCTCGACGCGGTCGAAGCCCTCCCAGGTGACGGTGCCCCGGATCACGGCACGCTTCGCCACCGCGTCGGTCGGGGAGAGCTTGCGGCGAGCAACGGCCTTGGCGAACAGGGCGTCGATGCGCGCGAGTCCGGCGGCGAGCGCCTCGGGGTTCACCTCCTGCACGACTACCTCGAAGCCGGACAACGCCGCGAGCTGGGCGACGCCCGCGCCCATCACCCCCGCGCCGACGACGCCGACGCGCTGGACGCGGGCCGCACCTTCGGGGATCTTGCGGGCGGCCTCGCGCTGGAAGAAGAGGTTGATGAGGTTGCGGCACGACGGCGAGAGGGCGAGCCGGCCGGCGGCCTCGCGCTCGCGCGCCAGGCCGGCGTCGATGCCGCGTTCCAGGCCGACGCGCACCGCCTCGAGCGCCTCGGCCGGCGCGGGCATGTCGTCGGGTACTCGGTTGCGGAGGAGCTTCTCGGTCCCGCGCAGGACGACCCGCCGGCCCATGCCGGTCGATTCGAGGAGGCGCTGCCGCCAGCCGCGCAGGGGGAGGCGCGTCCGCGAGCGCTTGCCCTCGGCGACCGCGCGGAGGACGAGTTTCGTGAACTGGTCGCGGAGGTCCGTTTCGCTCGCCGCCCAGGCGTCGGCGAGACCCCAGGCGAAGGCGTCGCGCGCGCCGAGCCGTCGGCCCGCGAGGATCATCTGCAAGGCACGCTCGAGGCCGATGGCGCGAGGCAATCTCTGCGTGCCGCCCCATCCGGGGATCAAGCCGAGTTCGACTTCGGGGAGGCCGAGTTGGGTATCGGGCCGGTCGTAGACGAGGCGATAGTCGCAGGCCAGGGCTAGCTCCAGCCCGCCGCCGAGGCAGGGGCCGTGGATGACGGCGATCGTCGGGGCGGCGAGGCTCGACAGGCGGGAGAAGAGGCGTTGCCCCGTCTCGGAGAGCGCCAGCGCCGCAGGCAGGTCGCGGATGCGGGCGAACTCGTGCAGGTCCGCCCCGGCGAGGAAGCCACTCTTCTTGCCGCTGCGGATCACGACGACGGGCAACCGCTCCTGGCGCGTCAGGGTGTCGAGCGCGCCGTCGAGGTCGGCGAGCAACTGGCGCGTGATGACGTTCACGCCACGCCCCGGCACGTCGATGCGGAGCGAATAGCTGCCGTCCGCTTCGCGATCGACGACGATGTTCTCGGAGGAGTAGAGGGACATAGGCGAACTCGGGTACGCGGGATCGAATCCTGTAAATAGCTGGTCCTTCTTTCGATGTACAGAAGTAACAGAGCCGATGTCAAGCAAGGACGGCCCATTTCGGCGAGATAGACGAGTAGAGTTTGGCAGGTATACTTGGCGCGGCCCGGACTGGCAGATCGGGGGGGCGACGAAGCCCGACGCGCTAGCGAGGGAAAGGGACCACGCCCTTGGTAGAGCTAACCCAACCCTCGCTAGCGCGTCGGGCTTCGCAATCTGTCATTCCGTCCCGCGCAAAGTATAGCGATTGCTCGGGTGAGTTGTCTCCGATAAGATCGACATGGAAGATGACAGCGGGAATCACGGAGAGCGTTGCGATGGCGGAACGGATTCCCGACGACGCCTTGGTAGTCCGAGGCGGACGTAACCTCCCGGCAGACCTGCGACGAGGAACCAACACCCACCCCAGCGGCTTGACCGGGTCTTCGGTCGCGTGTGCAGAGGGAACGTCCGTGGAAGAGTTGGCGGCGGCTCTTCCTCACGGTCAGGTGGGGGTTACCACCGTAGGGGCGATTCGTGCTGCGGGCGGTGATGTCGTTTCAACTGCGGGCGTCAGTCCCCATCACGCAACCCTGGTCGGCCTGAGTCCCGAAGAGGCGAGCCGCTTGTTTACGCCGGCGATTCCCAACCCCGCCAAGAAACCATGACGAAAGGAGATTCAACGTGGTCGAACCAAAAGTATACGCGGACTTCCACAATGCAGACTCCCACGGGCGTCTGCGCTTGAATTGTATCGGAACCCTGGAAGATTTATCGCAACACCAGGTCGAGTTGCGCGAAGGTCTGCTCCTAAGCTTGTACGCGGATGATCTCGATAGCGAAGGGCAGTTGGACGAATTGCTTGTCCAAGGTGTCGTGTCCTTCTCTGAGGAAGAACACTGCTGGGTAGCGGCCATCGATTGGGCAGCGATTCGACATGCCTCGGATGGCCAGGGGTCGCCTACCAACGGGAGCGGCCAATCCTTCCTTTCATCAAGGCCCGAAGGCCACCGAACGAAACGCTGACGCTAGACCGAAGCCGCAGCGTTCCGTACCCCCCGAATACAGGGTGGGAAGAGGAAGACTCGAGTTACGACGCGCTCCCGCGATCAGACCACGGGCCGCAGCACCTCGCGCGGCCAGAGTTTGACCTTGCACGACCTAACTTATTGGCCGTTCGGGACACATTCGCCCATCCGCACCTCATGGGCCGCCCTACCGCGACGACAACTCCAGTCGCGAACTTGTCGTCTTCCCCGCCTCGACGACGACGCGGCGGCTCGCCTGGATCGGCTCGCGGTAGGTCACCTGCTGAATTCTCGCGCTGTCCGGGTTGCGCACCGACCGGCTGACGCGCCAGTCCGGGTGCCAGGCGACCAGGTCGTATTCGCCCGCCGGGACATCCTTCAACAGGAACTTCCCCCGCGCGTCTGCATGCACATGATACGGGTGGTCGGCGACGAGGAGGTAGCCGCGCATCCAGAAGTAGCCGGCCCCGCTCTGGAGTTCCACGACGCCGGGCTTCGAGAGGGTGCGGGTGCGAACCTCATCGGGCGTCGGCATCGTGCGTGCAAAGAACGACGCCCCTCGCCCCTGGATCGAGTGGAACAGCGAATCGCGCGAGACGATCTCGATAGCGTCGCCGACGCGCACGAACCCGACCGGGCCGCGATGGGTGCCCTGGTGGACCTCGATTCGCTGATCGACCAATTCGACGCGCGCAGGCTCGAGATCCCACGGCCTAGATCGCTCCGGATCGACCGATCGCAAGAAGACCACTGCCGAGCCGACCGCGCCCGATGCCGGATCGATCACCGGGGAATTCGGGTTGGCATAATCGCGGGCCGGCATCGGAGGCTGGTCGCTGAAGGGCGTGGGGATCGATCGGAACGGCGCGACTCGGGGGACGACGGCCCCGACCCAGTCGACATCGCCCGCGATGCTCCCCGACTTGGCGGAGTCGAATCCTTTGCCGAGGGGGGGCTGCGCCGCGACCGACAGGGGCGGGGACGGGGGCGACTCCGCACACCCCGAGAAGACGGCGACAACGCAAGCGATCGAGAATAGGCGTCCTTGCACGGTGGCTCCTTGTCGGAGTGGTCCCTGGCACGGTGATCCTTTCGCGTGCCGTCGATGCAACCTTGGATGTACCCGATAGAGGCTCGACGAGGCAAGAGGAATAGACTGGCGCGTGTGGGGTGAATCGAGCGGGCGAGGGCTTACCAGCAGTCCTACGTTTCACTCCATCGGCGCAGCAGCGCGTGTTCGACGCCCAGCTGGTCGCACACTCGGCCCACGACGAAATCGACCACGTCCGACAGGTCGCGGGGGCGCGTGTAGAACGCCGGCATCGCGGGGAGGATCACCGCGCCGGCCTCGGCGCAGGCGAGGAGGTTGCGGAGTTGCACGATCCCCAGGGGCGTCTCGCGCGGCACGAGGATGAGCTTGCGGCGCTCCTTGAGGTGGACGTCGGCGGCGCGGTGGATCAGGTTCTGCGACAGCCCGTGCGCGATCGCCGCGACCGTGCCCATGCTGCACGGGCAAATGACCATCCCGGCGGTCAGGAACGACCCCGAGGCGATGCCCGCCATGAAGTCGCGGTAGCCGTGATAGTGCAAGCGCTCGACCGGAACGCTCACCGGGCCGAAAAGCTCGGCCGGGTCGAAGTGGTCGAGGCGGACCTTCCGGTCGAGTTCCTTGGCGATCACTTCGGTGGCCGCCGGGCTGATGCTGAGATGCACCGTCCGCCCCGCGCGGAGCAGCACTTCGAGCAGTCGCACTCCGTAGGGAGCGCCGCTCGCCCCGGTGAGGGCGACGACCAGATCCGAGGCGGCCATGTCGTCTCCCTCACCCGAGGTACTTCTGGAGGGCAACGAGTTCCGCCTTCGCCAGGCGCTTGCGGTCGTCAAGATCCTTCGCGTCGTACTCGCCGTGGATGCTCACCGTGCCCTTGAATTTGCAGTCCGCGAGCGCCTTGCCCACTTCGGCCCAGCGGACGATGCCGTCCCCGACCGGAACGACATCGACCGCCCACGACGCGCCGCGCTTCGTCCAGGCCATGTCCTTGATCGCGACGAGCGAAAGCCAGGCGCGGATCATGTCCGCCTCCATGCGCACCGGGCCGCCGTTGATGGCGACGTGGCCTGTGTCGAGGAACACGCCGACGTGATGCGGGTCGAGGTCGGCGAGCATGGCCCGCAGGCCGGCCGCGTTGTTGCCCATCGTCGATCCCGAATGGGTGTGGTAGCACGCCTTGACCTTCGTCTTCGCCGCGAGGGCCGCGAAGCCGGCGAGGTGCTTCCGCGCCTCCTTCAGTCGCTCCTCGTAGGGCGGTTTGTAGCCGAAGTAGCCGATCTTGACCGCAGGAATCTCGGCCGCCTGACACGCCTCGAAGATCGCCTTCGCCGCCGCCGAGTCGGGATCGGTCAGCGAGGTCGGCGTGGAGACGAGGCCGATCTCGAGCTTCGCCGCGCGGAACGCCTTCGCGGCCTCCGGGAGGGTCTTCTTCGCGTTGTCCGGCGTGACCGGGAAGCCCGGTCGGACGGCGAAATCGACGCCGCCGATGCCGGTCTCCTTGCAGAATTCGATCAACTGGGTGATCGAGAGTTTCTGGAGCGTCTTGGTAAAGTAGACGTAGCGCATCGCTGACCTCCGAACTGGAAGCTTGCCTGGTCGTTTGCTATGATAGCGAGTTAGAGAACGGGTGGTCCAGCAAGATTGCACGACACATGAGGGTGCGGCTATGACTGAAGCCCAAGAACGCCGGTTTTCGCTCTTGCAAAACGAGTGGTGTGACTTCCCGTTCATCCTCGAACTGTATGGGATCGATCTACGAAGTGAATCCCGGTTTCTTCGCCATTTCCAGTCCTGGGCGCAGATGAGAGGAGGGACGGAGGTTGTCCACGATGAGCGAGAAATCCATCGCTATCGCTTCGAGACCTTCCTCCAGACCCTGAAGCTTCTGCCGAAGAAGTGGGGAGCCTTACGCCTTGGAATGAAGGTCGCGTCCCTGGAGGAACTCCTCGGGAAACTAGGCGGAGCTGGATTGGTGTTTTGTTACTACCCTTCAAACGATCCAACAGCATTCGTTGGAGAGAAGATCGATAACGACATTCTCGACCTTTTTGAGGAACTCCGGTTCCGGGCCTTCTCGGACCACAACCATTTCTGCCTGCGGATGCACCGGGCCATCCAGAAGCGGTTTGAGTTCGAGGTCGAGCCAGAATTCGACATCACCTCTCGGTCCATTTACCCTGACAAGAGCCAGTGGGACTATGCCCACGACTGGGACGCCATCACCCTGGAACCGGTCAGTTTGCAGTTCCAAGTGTGGCTCGATCTCGGAAAGCCTATGAATCTGCGTCCCGATTGCTGCTCGACGCTGTTCTACGCCCAGGAGCGGGACTTACTGCGCGAGTACGTCACGGGCACCGGCGAGCCTGATATTCCCCCCGAGTTGGTCGGAGCCGTTCACGGAGCGAAAGGGTAAAGCGCATGGCCATTCCCTTCTCGGACGGCGTCGAAAACATCGTTCGTGAGATTCACCCCTATAGCCAGAATCGAGGCAACAAGTGGTTCCCAAAAAAGTGGAACCCTGAGTCTGGCAAGCAGGGGGGAAATGAGTCCCTGCACGACTGGTATCGTCGCTGTGTAGACACCTATTACCCCGGCCCGAAATATTGTCAATAATTACGGCCCTGCGGCGTATTGGGCGCAGGGGTGACGGAAGTAGCTCTTGACGTGTTCGGGCAGGTGCAGCAGCCCGCGCATGAATCGCTGGATTCGGGACCGTAGCTC
>JANXSH010000191.1 GCA_025356615.1 Planctomycetia bacterium
CCGCACCTGCCCCTCGACGTGGACATCGTCTGCCCCCAGGGCATCGCCTACGGCGCGGGCAAGCTCGTCGCCGACAAGCTGCTCGTCCTGCCGCCCATCTGGTACGGCTACACCGGCCACGTCGTGGACTTCCCCGGCACCATCAACACGCATTACGAGACGTTCATCCGCAGCGTCCTCGACGTGACGAAGTCGCTGGCGTATCACGGCTTCAAGAAGATCGTCCTGTTCAACGGCCACGGGTCGAACATGCCGAACCTCGACCTCGTTGCCCGGCGGACGAACCTGGAGACCGACGCGGAGTGCCTCGTCTGCGCCTGGTGGAACCTGCTCACGGTGGACAAGGAGTTCCTCCCGAGTTGGCGCGAGAGCAAGTTCCCCGGCGGCTGCGCGCACGCCTGCGAACTGGAGACCTCGCTCTACCTGTACCTCGACGGCGACAACGTCCGCAAGGACCAGATCAAGGGCGGCACGATCAGTTTCAACGAGGAGAACAGCCCGTTCAACTGGGTGGACCTCTTTGGTGCCGGCCCCGCGACGGCGGTCTCGTGGACGAGCAGCTACACCGACACCGGCGTCCTCGGCGCGGCGGACCTCGCCTCCGCCGAGAAGGGCAAGGTCGCCTACGACGAGGCGGTCAAGCAGTTGGTGCGATTCGTGACCTGGTGGAAGGACCGCCCCAAGGACGTGCGGAAGGATCTGCACCGCCGCAAGCCGACGATGCCGACGCCGTGGGGGCAGACATCGCACGAGTGAGGGTGATCGACCGGGCGGCGGTGACGGCGGTAGGAGGGGAGAGACACGCCAGGAGGATACGCGATGCCCCGGACTTCGACCCCAACCATTCCCACGTTCAGCAATGGAGACCGCCTCAGCCGGGAGGAGTTCCATCGGCGGTATCTCGCCATGCCGCGTGTGAAGAAGACCGAACGGATCGACGGAATCGTCCAGGGGTCGTCGGGAAATTGGGCCAGATTGGCGCGCGGGTTGGACGCGGCAGGGTTTTATTCAAGTCTCTCCCCCGTTCCGTCGATGGTGGATAGGCCGGGAAAGCTGTAACGGTTGTAGCAACCCCGCAGGCCCGCCGAGGTGAACCAGTGACTTTTCGCTTCAGCCCCTTCGGCCTGGTCTTGGTGACGGTGGGGATGCTGGCGTCGCCTCTCGTCGCCCAGCCCCCTCCCGACGTACCGCCCTCGTCGTTCCGCTGGTTCCTACCCCGCGTTGCCTACCGCTTCGACGAGGCCGACGCGGTCGGCCGCCAGGGTGGGCTTTCCACGCTCGATATCTTCTTGCCGCTGGCGGAGTCGCCCTCGCGCGACGAACTCGCCTTCCGCGACGTTCGCTTCCTGTACTACCACGACCAGAACTGGTTCGCCGCGAACGTCGGCGGCGGCTACCGCCGTTACCTGCCCTCGCACGACATCACGCTGGGCGGATACGGCTACTACGACTTTCACCGCATGGGCGGACAAGACATTCACCAAGCGGTCGGAGGAGTCGAGTGCCTCGGCGACCTCGTAGACGCCCGTGCCAACTTCTACATCCCCTTCGGGGACAAACGCCAATCCCTCAGGTCCACTTTCACGCCGAACGCGGACGCCCTGTTCCAGGGCAACAACCTTCTCGTCGGCGGCGGACTCACCCGGCAGGTCTTCCAGCAAGCGCTGACCGGCTTCGACGCCGAGGTAGGCATCCGCCTCTACGCCAGCCCCGCCCTGGAGGTCCGCTCCTTCGCGGGCGGCTACTACTACGACGGCGAGGGGTCCGCCGGTGCCGTCGGGCCGCGCTTCCGGCTCGAGGGCCGAATCTTCGACTACGCCACGGCGGAGGCCAGCTTCCAGCACGACCGCGTCTTCAAGACTACGGTAGGTGTGGCGATGACCGTCTCGTTCCCACGCCTCTCGGGCCGGCGGCACGTCGAGGATCCGGCCCAGCCGCTCAACCCCAGCGACCGACTGGGCGACCCGGTCCTGCGCACCGGGCACGTCGCCCTCGAGCGCCAGACGAAGATCACGACGACCCCGCGCCAGGCCGCGATCGACCCGCTCACCGGCCAGCCGCTGTTCTTCCTGCACGTCACGCCCGGCGGCGCGGGGAACGGCACGATCGAGTCCCCCTTCGGTGCGCTGGCCCAGGCCGTGGGCGACCCCCGCTTCGCAGCCGGCAACCTGGTCGTCTACGACCGCAGCGGTGGGGTCTTCGCGGGCAACGTGACGTTCGCCCCCGGAACGCGCCTGCTCTCGAACTCCCCGATCCAGATGCTCCAGACGACCAACTTCGGCGTCGTCACCCTCCCGTTCTCGGGTGCCGACACGAATCTCGCCGCCCTGCCGACGATCAACGGCACGGTCAGGCTGGCGAACGACTCTACGCTCTCGGGCTACGCCGTCAACCCGCTCGCCGGCAACGACGCCGTCACCGGCCCCTCGGCGAAGCTCTTCAGCAACGTCCAGGTGGACAATAACATCATCACCGGCGGCCAGCGCGGCGTCGGATTCGACGACGTGGGCGGGACGGTCGTCGTGCGCGACAACCGAATCACCGGGTCCGGCACCTCCGCCATCAGCGTCGGCGTCCAGAGCGCCTCGTCCGCCACGCTGGACCTGTCGAACAACCGTATCGCCTCGCCCACTCAGAACGGCATCGAGGTTCTGGTCAACACCCTATCGGGCACGAACGCCTCGGTGACGGCGAACCTCGCGGGCAACACCATCACGGGTGCGGGCAACAACGGCATCGCGATCCAGAACGACGCCTCCAGCTCGCTCATGGCGACGCTCACGGGGAACTCCGCCAACCTCTCCGGCGCGTCGGGGCTGGCCCTGTTCTCGACCAACGGCACGAACACCGCGCGGATCACCGCGACGAACAACACCTTCACCAACAGCACCAACCCCGATGTCCTCGCCGACTACAGCCTCGGTTCATCGACCACGGTCAAACTTGGCTTCGACGGGAACATCGCCACCCCGACCGGCTACCAGTTCAACCAGGCCGGGGGGACGACCTTCAACGTCATCAACCTGGGCACGTTCCCGGCCCGGAACACCGGCACCCTGACGACGACCGGCACGATCAACGACGTGCCGCAGTAATCACGAGTCCTCGAGAACGTTTAACGCCGATTTCCACAGCGGTGGATGACCTAATACGTCACGAATAAAACGACTAGATGACCATTTCGTAAGTCCACTGCCAGTCGGCTATTACCCCGGCCCGAAATATTGTCAATAATTACGGCCCTGCGGCGTATTGGGCGCAGGGGTGACGGAAGTAGCTCTTGACGTGTTCGGGCAGGTGCAGCAGCCCGCGCATGAATCGCTGGATTCGGGACCGTAGCTC
>JANXSH010000192.1 GCA_025356615.1 Planctomycetia bacterium
GAGCTACGGTCCCGAATCCAGCGATTCATGCGCGGGCTGCTGCACCTGCCCGAACACGTCAAGAGCTACTTCCGTCACCCCTGCGCCCAATACGCCGCAGGGCCGTAATTATTGACAATATTTCGGGCCGGGGTAATAGCCACGGATGAACACAGATGAACACAGATAAAGGCAATTGGAGACTGATCTTGTCTTATCTGTGTTCATCTGTGTTCATCCGTGGCTAAATTCTTGGTCATCGAAATCGCAACGGCGTGCCCAGGCGCAGGGCCAGGGCGATCTCTTGGAATAGTGACGCGGTCACGTCCACCGCCTCCCAGTCGTCGCGCTTGATCGTCTTGCTCTTCGCCAGGGGCAGCACGCCGAGTTCCTTTAGCGTGGCGTTACCCTGGATCATGCCGGCTAGAGTGTCGGGCTTTTCGATGCCCAGCTCGCAGGCGGCGATCTGCAAGCCCACATCATCGCTATTGCGAACGGCGAGGTAGCGCCGGGTCACTTCGCCGATCGGTTCGGCGAACTCGGTCACTTTCTTCGCCTTGTCCGGGCCGAATTTCAGGAACGGGCCGATCGTCTTGTCGAGGGCATCGACGAAGCGTTTCTCGTCGCCTTTGACCAGGTCGTCCATGAACTTGCGCTCGGGGTAGAGTTTCAACACCTTGTCGCGGGCATCGCCGTACACGGCGTGGCCCTCGCGGATGATGTCGGCGACGGGGATGATCCCCGACTTGTGGCAGTGCATGCAACTGGTGCCGTTCACGATGGCGGGGGTGCCGGAGGTTTTCAGCGCATCGCTGACGACCTCGATCGGGCCGATGTCGATGCGTTTGCCTTTGCCGTCGGTCAGGAAATAGCCCTGCAAGCCGTTGGGCAAGCCGAAGATCATCTCGCCGCCGTCGTGGACGAACGCCTGGCGCGGATACGGGTTATCGGGGAACACCGGCCCCAGCGGGAAGCGCACCAGGCTGGCGCGGGCGATGCGTCGTTTGAAATCGTAACTCTCCCAATAGTATTTGCCCACCGGCGAGTCGTGGCGTTCGACGAGCCGATTCTGCCCGCTTACGCCGCTCGCCTGGAAGCCAGCCCGCCAGAGTTTGTTGTCGCGGAAGTTGCGGTCGCGATCGACCTCCAGCCACTTGCGCAACTCATGCGTCGTCTGCGGCAAGTGCAGCAGTTGGTAATACAGCGGCGCTCGGGTCGCGGTCGCAACGAACCAGTCGGCACGCAGGTAGACCAACTGTTTGCGCGTCAGGCGGTCGAGGTCTTTCTGGACCTTTGCAAGTTTGTCGTCCACGCTGTCCTTATACGTCAGTCCGTAAGGATAGTGCATCAAGACCGCGTGCCAGAGGTTGTCCTTGTCCCAGTCGAGGTCGCGCAGGTCGATGACGAGGATCGTCTCGTCCTTGTCGATGGCCCTCGGCAAGGCCAGGCGTGGCTTGCGGGACAAACTGTTGATCGCCTTGGACAGCGCCGCTCGGGTAATTCGCAAGTCTTCCGCCGTGATCGCGGGGTTGTTGTGCAGGTTCGTCAGCGTGAAGTAGCGCAGATAAGGACGAAGGTCCGGGTCGGCGTCGGCGAGGTGATCGTGGATGGCCTTGAGTTGGGCGTAGTTGCTCTGGAAAGCGACCTTGCGGACGAGGTCTGCCGCCGGAGCGCCGGCCTCGATCCACTTCTTGAGTGTTTCGAGTTCCGCAGCCGTTGGCCGATCCTTGACACTGCGGGGCGGCATGGTCTTTTCCACGGCAGCCCGCACATAGACTCGGCTCTCTAGACTCTTGGGCACCAACACCGGCTGCTCGTCGTCGCTGAATTTCTTCACCATGCTCTCGCGGTCGAGCGCGTCGAACTGAAAGCCGTTCTCCGACCCCGCCCCGACATGGCAGGCGGAACAGTGTTTCTTGAACACCTGCCGCGCTGAGGATGCCAAATCCTCGGCAGGCTGTGCCGATGCGGTCGTGGCCAGGGTCAGGAGGGTCAGGGCGATCAGGCAGCGTGTCATGTGCGTGTTCCCTCGAGGGGGTGGTCGCTGGAGAGTATAACGAAGCGAGGGAGGAAATCTCCGTGGAATTTGGAATATTCATTGGAAGGTGAAGCGAAGACCCTACTCCCCCCCCAAGGGAAAGAGGGGGGAG
>JANXSH010000236.1 GCA_025356615.1 Planctomycetia bacterium
GTTCTGCGGCACCGCCGCGCTGCCGCACATCCTCATCCGCTACTACACTGTCAAGGACCAGGCGTCCGCGCGCAAGAGGACCATCGCGATCCCGCCGACGACGATCGCCGCCATCTTCCCGGCCCGCACCTTCGCCTCGTCGGTCCACTCGATCTCGAAGTAGCGCTCCATGAGGTCGTGGGCCACCGCGCCGCTCGCGGCCATGATGAGGCCGGACACCGTGCCCAGGACCGTCGTGAAGGCGATGGCGCTGACGATGGCGAAGGGCAGCTCGCCGAAGCTCTTCGCCAGCAGCGGGGCCGACATGTTGTTGTTCGTCGGGTCGAGCGTGCCGCTCGTCATCGCGCCGAGGCCGAGGTAGAGCGTGAGGACGTAGAACAGGCCGATCGTCGCGATGCCGACGACGGTACTCTTGCGCGCGGACGCCTGGTCCTTGACCGTGTAGTAGCGGATGAGGATGTGCGGCAGCGCGGCGGTGCCGCAGAACAGCGCGAGCATGAGCGAGAGGAAGTTGAGCTTCTGGAGCGGGTCGTCGCCACGCACGCCGGCGAAATCCTTCGTCGTGCCCGGATAGAGGATGTCGTTGCCCAGCGTCGGCACCGGGTAATAGACCGTCGTCTCGCCCTCGTCGTCCAGGATCTTCTCCGACTTCCACAAGACGATCGTGCTATCCTGTAGGGTGCGGAAGAACTCGATGGGTCCGATCGGCCCGGTTCGAGTGGAATTGTCCGGTAGCGTGAGTATCTGCCCTACGGGGGAGAAGTCGCCCTTGCCGTGTACCTCGCCGTTGACGATGCGCGTGCCGTCGTTGCGAACACTAAGATATTGCGTCTCCGCGAGACGCTCACCGTTTTTGCGCCAAATTGTAACTTTGCCATCATGAACGAGACGGACGTAAGGTTTGTCGCGCCACCCGCCTTTTGCCTCGACGATTGTACCCGACGGGAGGATCTCACTCGCGAGTGCTTCCCGAAAGGCGTCCGGTGAGGCGGTCAGCCCACGATTCAAAATGGCGACCGTCAACAAGGCGCAGAAGACGACGAGCATCGACCCCTTGATGAACTGCACCCACGTCGTCGAGACCATGCCCGCCGTCGAGACGATGAAGATGACGACGACGCCGACCGTCAGGACGCCCGCGTAGTGCGGCAGGCCGAGCAGCGGGCGGACGAGCGTCCCCGCGCCGACCATCTGCGGGATCAGGTAGAAGACGCTCACGACGAGCGTGCTGATGGCGGCGGCGAGCTTGATGCCGCGCGAGTCGAACTTGGCGTCGAGGGCGTCGGCGAACGTGAATCGGCCGAGCCGTTTGATCGGCTCCGCGATGACGAAGAGCGCGACGATCCAGCCCGCGAGGTAGCCGATGGAGTAGAGGAAGCCGTCGTACCCCGAGGAGGCGATCATGCCGCAGATGCCGAGGAACGACGCCGCCGATAGGTAGTCGCCCGCGAAGGCGACGCCGTTGACGAACCAGTGGACGCTGCCGTGGGCCGCGAAGTAGCCGCTGGCGCTCTTGGCCTTGGAACCCAGGTAGAAGCTCAGCGCGAGGACCGCGCCGACGAAGACCGCGAAGACGAGGATCGCCGAGAGCGAGGCCGTGTAGATCATTCGCCCCGCTCCTTCCCGCGCGAGGGACGGCACAGCCACACATAGAGGCACGAGAGGAGGAGCGCCGCGACGATCAGCCCGACGCCGGAGACGATCGCGAAGTTGACGCCGAACAGCGCGGGCCGGGCCATCACCTGCACGTCGAAGACGGTCAGCAGCATGAACCCGCCGTAGAGCGTCAGGTAGACCGCGAAGAGGGTCAGGCCGTAGCGGCTGTTCCGCGAAGTGATCTCGGGGTGGTCTTCGTGGCCCTTCGGCGGGTCTTCCATGCGATCGTCTCCCATGCGAGTCTTCACCCCTTCGCCAGCCACGCCAGGCGCGGCGCGAGCGTCTCGAGCGGCAAGCCGATCACGTTCGTGATGCTCCCCTCGATGATACGGATATACGGATCGCCCTCTTCCCGGATCGCGTAAGCCCCCGAATGCTCCTTCCAGGAGCGGGTCGCGAGGTACTCATCCAACTCGGCGTCGGTCATGGCGCGGAACTCGACGAGGCTGCGCTCCTGCCAGACCATTTGCACGTCGTCGGGCCGTCGCCAGAGGACGACGCCGGTCCAGAGTTCGTGCGTCGTCCCGCCCATCTCGCGGAGGATGCGCCGGGCGTCCGCCTCGTCGGTGGGCTTGAGGATGGCGTGTCCGTTGATCCAGCCGATGGTGTCGGCGGCGAGGACGATGCCCTCGTCGATGCGAGAAGCGACGGCAGCCGCCTTGAGCCAACTCACGGCCTGCACCTCGTGGCGCGGGTTTTGGAAGCCGGTCGGCTCGTCGATGTGGCCGGGCAACACCTCGAAGGGCATTCCGAGGCGGGACAGGAGTTCTCGTCGGCCTGCGGAGCCGCTGGCGAGAACCAGGCGGAATGACTCGGGTCGTGCCATGCGTCGGGGGTCTCGCGGAACGTCGGCCAGAGGCGAGCGAGGGGTCGATTCCTAGTATACGAAGCAACGACTCAGCGCGACACCCGGCGAGTGGCAGTTCCGTATAAGGTGGGTGTGACTACGGAAGTAGGCAAAGCCCAGCGGTTGCAACCGCTGGGGTTGGGCAACGCCTCCCTTTTGCCTACTTCCATAGTCACACCCTATAAGGTGGGTTTGCACTCTACAACCGCTTCCGGGTATGATCCCCGGAGTATGAGCGCACTTCGTCTCCTACCCCTGTTCGCGATCCTTCTGCCGACCGGCTGCGGGAAGAATGCCCCCCCACCACTGGCACCCGTCAAGGGCCAGGTCTGGTATCAGGGTCAGCCGCTGACGGGCGGGATGGTCGTCTTCACTCCCGACATCCAGCGCGGCGGCTCCGGCCCGCAGGCCTGGGCGAAGATCGGCTCCGACGGGGCGTTCGTCCTCATGACCGAGACGCGCACCGGCGCAACGCCCGGCTGGCACCGGATCACCATCGCGACCGAATCGTCGCCATCGCTACCGCCCCGGTTCCAAGACCCGGAACACTCGCAACAGTTCTTCGAGGTCAAAGCCGATCGGCCCAACGTCTGTGAGCTGCGTCTCGATTGACACTCGTAGTTATCAGTTGTCAGTTGTCAGTTGTCAGTTATCAGTTGTTCAGGCGATCGTGTGCGAGCTGCGGCTCGATCGAACGACCCCGCCCGGTGGGTGTGACTATGGAAGTAGGCGAAGCCCAGCGATTGCAATC
>JANXSH010000274.1 GCA_025356615.1 Planctomycetia bacterium
GGTTGCGCAAGTACGGGGACGAACTGCTGACGTTCGTGGAGTGCGACGGGGTGCCGGCGGACAACAACCACGCGGAGCGGGAGATACGGCCGGCGGTACTGATGCGGAAGGCGAGTCAGGGCAACCGCAGCGAGCGGGGGGGCGCACACGCGGGCGGTGCTAATGACGATCTACCGGACGCTGAAGAAGCGTGGACTCGAGCCGCTCCAGGCGACGCTCGATGCCCTCCGCGACTATGCTACCAAAGGGCGATTACCCTCGTTGCCTGAGAAAGTCGCTTCACGAAGCTGAAGTGTTACCGGTCCCTCACCTCAGCCAGTCACCGAAGCTTTTTGAGCAGTATAGGCTTTTTCGGCTAGATAGGTGGCACTCCTTGAAATAAGGATCGCACTTGGGTTGAGCCGAACTTCCTGCGACTGCCCTTGATGTACTGTGCTGCCTATATTCAAGAGCCTGTTTCTAACCTTTGTTCATCCTTGTTCATCAATGGCTACTTTTGCCGCATCGATGCTCATCTTCGTCTCTTGCTTGTGTCGTCGAAACCAGGCGGACACCAGTAGCAACCCATCGACCTCGTCCAACCCGACGGGCCGGGGCCGAGTATCGTGCGTGAACACTTCCGCGAGTTTCGCCGATGCTCTGTAACGGCTGATCTCGTCGAGCGGGGCGGGGATCACTGCTCGGACGACGCCGGCGCGGACGAGATACCACAGGGGGGTGCCATCGACGGCCGTCGCGGGGTAGACGAACGACTCGCGGGAAGACTCGCGGAGGCGCTCGAGGTGGTTGCGGAGCCAGGTGAGGTTCTTCAGGCGATCGCGGAGGAGGGCGGCGCGCTCGAACTCCAGGGCGACGGACGCCTCGTCCATCTGGCGTTCGAGTTGCTCCAGTGGCGTGCGGTCTCGGCCCTCCAGAAAGTCGCGCGCGCCGCTCACGTGGAAGGCATATTCGGCCTGAGTGCAGGCGGCGGCACAGGGCGCGACGCAGTTGCCGATGTCGTGACGAATGCAGCCCGGCGCTCGCACGACCGGGAATAGCTCGAGCTGGTCGGCGAAGACCATCACCTGGCTCTGGGGGCAGTCGCGCAGGCGATACCAGTCGTTGAGTCGCCGGACCGCCTCGGCGGCTCGCTTCATCCCCGCGACCGGGCCGAAACAGGCGTGGACGCGCGTCGTGGGCTTCGGCGCGAGGAAGAGGTAGGCGGCGGGGGACCGGCCGACGCAGATATAGACCCGCCGCATGCGCTTGGGCTTGCCCTGGACGTTCCAGCGCGGTTGCCAGCGGCGAATCAGTTCCAACTCGCGCAGCAGCGCGCCGAACTCCGTCGGGGATCTTTCCCAGACGATCCGCCGAGTCTCGGCGACGATCTTGCCCGCCTTTTCGTCCCGACTCTTGGGGCGGAAGTAGCTCATGAGCCGGGAGCGCAGCGACCGCGCCTTGCCGACGTAGATCAATGCCCCGGTCGCGTCGAGCATGCCGTAGACGCCGGGCAGGCGCGGAGCCTGTTCGCGCACGCCCTGACGCAGCAATCCCGGCCGGCGTCCGCGTATCGTCGTGATCGCCACCGGCTCGGACGCCAGGCTCAGGCCGGCCGGCCCGAAGCCGGCAAACGTCTCGCTCCGAAAGAGTCCCTTCACGCTCTGCCCTCCTCGGCTGTCAGTTGGCAGTGAAGCGAGTGGCGCTCTCCGGGGTTTTCTCTGCGCTCGACCCCGGCCACGCTTGTTTTACTGAACACTGACAACTGACAACTGACAACTGAGATCACCGCGTGACCGGCGCGGGGCGTGGTCCCGAGTCCGTCGCGTCGAGGAGTGGGCCATTGACCCCCGGCACGAGGCAGCACAGCGCGAAGGCGGCATAGCAAATTAGCACGCCGTCGAGCGGCAATCGCGGCCCCGAGAGGCTTTCGGCGTGGCTGAGGATATAGGGCAGAGGCACCCAGATCATCGCGAGCATCGCTGGAATCGACTCCCAGCGCCAGCCATAACTCCAGCGCCAGCCGAGGAATGCCAGGGTCAGCACCCCGAGCAACGAGGCCAGCAACAGGAGCGGCGCGATCGCTTCGATGTGATCATCGCCATCGGGATTCGGTTTGACCTGTACCATGCTTCCGCCCGCGACCCACTGCTGTCCGAACAGGAAGGCATACGTCGCCTTGACGCGCCGACGGAGTGCGGTGATGGGGTCCGCCCTGATCCCGGCCACGACCTCCTTGCCGAGGCGGGAATAGCGCTCGGGCTGCTGCAACGGCTTCAGCTCATCCACCAGGGTGGGGGTGAGCATGTCGGCGCTGACCGGCCCTCCGGTCGCGGCGGGGTTGTTGCCGATCCAGACGTGATAGTAGGCCGAGCTGACGACCGGGACCGGCTCGCCGAGGAGCTGGTAGTTGCGGACGGCCCACGGGGCGAGGCCGTTGGCGAA
>JANXSH010000276.1 GCA_025356615.1 Planctomycetia bacterium
GGTCGCGCGGCACTATTCACTACCCCGCGTTTCTCAGCGAGTAGTTGAGGCAAAGAAGAGTTCTGGGGAAGCCCACGAAGCCCCACCTGCATTGATGCGTAGACGTTTTGCCACGTTTCACCGGGCGATTCGGCAATAGAGCCAGTGGTCCGATTCGGCCAATCGCCAGTACGCTCCTTATGGGCGTCCGCCCACTCGAGGATCTGCTCCTCGGTTAGGTGTGGCAGCTTCAAGTGGTTTCTGACTCCCCGCTTTTCCTCTAACAACTTCGCAAGCGACGAGCCTTTTGGAAGACCGCGAAGCCCAGCGACAAGGGAGTTAGCAATGGCCGACCAGCTTTCATGGTGATCATCGGCAACCTGACCAGAAGTCTTTTTCGGCCATTTTCCTGTGGTGGTTTTATGGGCATCCGCCCACTTCAAAATCTGCTCTACTGTCAAAAGGGGCAGGTTCCCCTGGTTTCGTGTCCCCCGCTTTTCCTCCAACAATTTCACAACCGATGACCCACCCGGAAGACCCCGCTTCCCTCGCTGTAGAGCGCCCTGAACCCCAGCCCAGCTCTCCCCAGGTGCGTCCTGGACCGGTCCCGATTGCTGGTTCGGCCAGGTTCCAGTTCTCTGCTTGTGTGAATCGGCCCAAGTAAGAATTTGCTCTTCGCTCAAGGGCACCAGATCTCCAATGTTTCGTACACCCCGCCTTTTGTCCAGCAATTTGGCAATGGATGAGCCGCCAGAAAGGCCACGACAGCCGACTACGAGCGCCGCGTTTACTGCTGACCAATTCTCAAAAGGGGCATCCGTGATCGGCCCAGAATCTTGATTTGGCCAATCACCTATACGTCCGTGATGCGAGTCCGCCCAGCCAAGAATTTGTTCCTCCGTCAATGTTGGCGGAATAGCATCCCGCAACCGCTGCGCGAACTCCCGCATCTGCCCGCCCGTGACTCCATGCACCTGCCGGCCCACGCTCTCGAGCACCGCCGAGTCCTTCAGCGTCGCGTCTCGGAATTCTGCGAGTACGACGGCGAACGCCTCGGTCATCGCCTTCTTCACCGTCGGGTCGATCCTCAACCGCCTCGCCACCTCCTGACGGATCGCTCTGCGAGCCGCGTTGCCGGCCGGGTTATCTGCTGCCGCGAGGATCTCGGCTGCGATGCGCTGGACGGCGGCTTCGGGCAAGTCCGGGCGGGTTTTCGTCGTCAACTCCATCACTTCGCCAAGCGTCGGTTCAGTGCCCGTGCTGACGAGCTGCTCCCTGGCGCTGGCGATGGCCAGCTCGACCTCGGCGCGGACCTCCGGGTCGATCGCCTCGTCCGCCTCGTTCTCGGCATCGGCGACGGTGGGGTTTTCGTCACACGAACCAAGAGCGGCCTCGATCCCCCGGCGAACTTCCTGGGTTATGATCCATTCCTGTCCCACCTCGTGATCGGCGAGGAAGCAGCACGTCAACAAGGCGTGTCGGCTGTGGTCGATGGACAGGTCGGCCAGGGCCGAGCCGCCGCCGCACGGGACGAAGAAGACCAGCCTGGCCCGGTCGCGCTGGTCGGCGGGGTAGTCCTCGCCCTTGAGCCGCATCGCCCGGCCCAGGAACTGCACGACGGTGTTCAGCGAGCCGGGCATGCCGACGCAGTAGACCGCACTACAGACGGGCCAATCGGTCCCCTCCAGCACGCGCTGGATGCCCACCATGACATCAATTGCCGAGGTCGCATGAGTCCGGTCCTTCTCGGCATCGAGGCCGGTCAAGAACCGCCGCTTGTCCGCCGCGCCGGTTCCGGTGGCGTCGAGAACCCTGGCCCCGTGCGAAGCGAGGTCTCGTAGCAGCCGGCTTACCAGTTCCCCACTCCGTCCGCCCCGCATCGGGGGCACGCGGACGATGGTCTTCGGCTTGCCATCCGCAAGCCAGCGGCGGACGATGGCCGCAACCAGTCCGTCGAGGTACGAAGCCGGCGGAGCCTCTTCGCCGGTGAATTGGCCGGCGGTGATCGCGTCGCCCGGTTGGCCGAGGGCCACGATTTCGCTCTCGAGGTGCCGGGGCGCGAACCCTTCAGCCATGTGTTCCGCCAGCGATCGGCGAAAGGAGCGCATGCCGTCGAGCCGGACCGGACGGCCATCGCCCCGGTAAGGGGTGGCCGTGAAGAAGAACAGTTGTCCCCCGCGCTCCCTCCAGAGCGTGACGACACTCGACAGCCCATCAGCCGAGGCGTGGTGGGCCTCGTCGATGAAAAGAGCCTTGCCGGAGAGGTCTTCGGGCAGTCCTTCGGGGGTGAGACGGTTCAGGGCGGCATGGGTACACGCAAAGGCGTGGTCGAGCGGGCCGGGCTGACGGAGGTACTGGACGACCCGGCCCACCGAACCGAGTCCGCTATCCCGCGCCCCCTTTATCAGGCGGTGGGGATCCTCGTTCGGAACCTGATA
>JANXSH010000280.1 GCA_025356615.1 Planctomycetia bacterium
TGGAGCCGGTGAAGTGCCGGTGGGCCTCGCTCCGCTCGACCCACCCTACGAATCTCTGTGGTTAGTTCTCTTCCTTCGCCATCTCGCGGAGCCGGTACTTCTGGATCTTGCCCGTCACGGTCATCGGGAACTGCTCGACGAGCCGCCAGCGGCGCGGCACCTTGTAGGCTGCGAGATTCGCGCGGCAGAACGCCTCCAGTTCGCGCGTCTCGGGCGATGCCCCCGGCGCGGGGCGGACCCAGGCCATCACTTCTTCGCCGTACTTCTCGCACGGGATGCCGATCACCTGTGCCTCGGCCACTCCGGGGTGGCGATGCAGCACTTCTTCGATCTCGCGCGGTGAGATGTTCTCGCCCCCTCGGATTATCATGTCCTTGATCCGCCCGACGATGCGCGCGTAGCCGTCTTCGTCCATGATGGCGAGATCGCCGGAGTGCATCCAGCCAGCGGCGTCGATCGAGGCACGGGTTGCGCTTTCATCCTGCCAGTAGCCACACATGACGCCGTAGCCGCGCGTGCATAATTCTCCCGCTGTCCCGCGTGGGACGATCTTCCCGGTGTCGCGGTCGCGGACGCTGATCTCGACGTGCGGTAAAACCCGGCCCACGGTGCCGACTCGGCGATCGAGCGTGTCGTCGCGGGCGGTGAAAGTCGAGAGGGGCGAGGTCTCGGTCATGCCGTAGCCGATGGCGACTTCTGGCATGTGGAGGCGGTCGATCACCTGTCGCATCAACTCGATGGGGCAAGGGGCACCGGCCATGATGCCGGTGCGCAGCGACGAGCAATCCGTCCGCGCGAACGACTCGGCGTCGAGGATGGCGCGGAACATCGTCGGCACGCCGTACAGCGACGTGCAGCGCTCGGCCTCGATGGCGGCGAGCGTGGATAGGGCGGAGAACGATTCGCCGGGCAGGACCATGCACGCGCCATGACTCGTGCAGGCGAGGTTGCCCAAAACCATCCCGAAACAATGATAGAGGGGCACCGGGATGCACACACGATCCGTCGGCGTGTAGCCGAGGCATACGCCCGTGCTATAGCCGTTGTTCAGGATGTTGTGATGCGTTAGCGTCGCCCCCTTGGGGCTGCCCGTCGTACCCGAGGTGTACTGGATGTTGATCGGGTCGTCGAACGAAAGCGACGACTCGACGGCGGACAACTCCGACTCGGAGACGCCTCGCCCGCCGTCGAGGAACGCCTGCCAATCGTGATCGAGGTGCAAGACGTGTTCGACGCACGCGGGTCGAGCCGAGGCGAGCATCGAGGCGTAAGACGCGCCGCGAAAGCCGTCTGCGTGGAGCAGCACGCGCACGCCGGATTGCCGAAGGACGAAGCCGACTTCTCCTGCAAGGTAGGCAGGGTTGATGTTGACCAGGATCGCCCCGATCCGCGCGGTGGCATACTGGACGACGACCCACTCGAACCGATTGGTGGCCCAGATGCCGACGCGCTCACCCACCTGAACACCGAGCGCGAGCAAGCCGCGCGCGACAGCCGTGGTCGCGTCGAAGAGTTCGCGATAGGTCATCCGCACGCGCTGCGAGCAGACGACGAGCGCCTCGCGGTCGGCGTGGCGGGTGGCGGTGTCGCGGAGGTTTTCACCGATGGTCTGACCCAGGAGCGGCACCGACGAGGTGCCGTGTGCGTAGGACGGGAGAGTCGTCATGACATGGCTTTCTTCACTCGGATGAGATTTCTCAGGATTTGGCCTGACATCGGGCGGCCATACTCGAGATGATGGGGACGAATCCTCATTCAGGGTCACTCGTTTCGGAGGCACCAAGATGAACGACAACGTCGGCAAGACGCGGTGGATCTGGTGGGTACTGGGGTCGATCTTGATCGCCACCGTGCCCCCACTCGTCTGGTTCGCGGTCGGGATCGACCGGGACGGCAAGCCGTCCGAGAATGGCAACGGCATCCACATGCGGGCGTTCGGCATCTTCGGGGCGTCCAACACCCTGCACATCGAGAACGCGCCGACCCAAAAGCCCGAAACCAAGAAGAAAGCCCCGAAGGAAGAGCAGCCCGAGTGAGGGAACTACCCACCGCAGCCAGAGGGCGGAGAGACTATTCACAGGACGAAGCAAGAGTATAGGGAGAAAACGGCGCGTTGACACCGCCAGTTCGCCTCGTCTTCATCCCGCAGACGCCTCCGTGCCACCGTTTCGTTCGGGCAATTCACCGGCCACCTCACGGAAGACGGACTCGGCCATCGGGCCACGGCCCACCTTGCCGTCGT
>JANXSH010000320.1 GCA_025356615.1 Planctomycetia bacterium
GGGAGCCGGAGGCATGTCTTTGGGCGTGAAGTCTCCCACGGGCCGGTCTGGCTCCCCCTCCCCTTTAGGGGAGGGGGCTGGGGGGTGGGGTCGGACGTTGGGAGACTTCACCTTTTCTCTTTTGTAGATGCCAATGCCTGCAAGGGGAGGGGGTCTGGGGCCTTCGCAGAGCATCTGAGTGATCTTCGAAGCTTCTGGTACGCTCCCGGCTCGCCTAATTCGTCACAAGCTCTGAGAGTAGTTCTCCTCGAGTGGATCGAACGAGCGACCGATTGGTGCCCGGAATCGCCTGCTCGCCTTTTGATCGAGTCAATCTGCATCTGCTTCAAGTTGGGCAAGGTTTGCTGCCGATAACGAGGATGCCGATTGTGTCGATTCTCGGGCTTGGGACGGGGTAAGCTCATGGTGCAGGCTGGTCCTCTTCGCTCCGGGCCTCGCGTGATCCTGGTGGCGACCCTGATCGGGACGCTGCTGATCGGGCCGGGCTGCACGCGGCGGTATTTTCGCGAGAAGACGGACAAGGAAGCCTTCGCCGTGCTGGATCAGAAGAGCGGCGATCCGCGCTGGTCGCTGGGCGGATTCTTCGTCTATCCCGATCCGCGTGCGCGGTTCGCCGACGGGACCAACCCCGACCGCCCGCCCATGCCCCCCGACGACCCCGCCGCCAAGGAACTCTCCCCGAACCCGCAGAAGCCGGGCAAGGCGGGCATCGCCCTCGTCGAAGGCGTCGGCTATATGAAGATGCTCCAGGAGTGGGACGCGATCAACCGCGCCGATGCCGCAGCGCGGGAGCCGGAATCCCCTGGCCCGAAAGAGACGACCACCGACGCCACGGCGTTGCCTCCGCCCGCTAAGGCGGACGCCGAAGCTGAGGCGATCACCCGGCGCGAACTGGCCGACGTGGTCACGGTCAGTCAGTCCGTCCCGGAGAAGCAAGTCGAGGCGGCCATCTCGCAGGAGAAGTCCTTCCTCCTCAAGATGGACCAGGCCGTCGAACTCGGCCTCATCAACAGCCGCGAATACCAGACCCGGCGCGAGCAACTCTACCTCGCGGCCCTGCCGGTGACGACCGAGCGATTCGCGTTCCACCCCCAGGCCTTCGCCGCAGCCCAGGTGTTTCGCGAGCGCTTCGGCAAACAGGCTGTTGATGGGCCAGTCAATCGCTGGCGGATCAACTCGACGGCGGGGATCAGCCAGTATTTCTCGACCGGTGCTCTGCTCCTGATGAGCTTCGCGAACCGAACGGTCTACAACCTCGGGAACAACCCCTCGACGAGCATTTCGACCTTCTCGGTGGACTTCATCCAACCGTTCTTGCGCGGCGCGGGGCCAGCCATCGCCCTCGAGCCGCTCACCCAGGCGGAGCGCAACCTCCTTTATGCCATCCGCGACTATGTCAAGTTCCAGCAGGAGTTCTACGTCTTCATCGCGGCGGGCCAGCCCTCGTTCATCCCCGGTGTCCAGGCAGGCGTGTCGGCCATCACCTCTGGCTCGATCACGCTCCCCGGTCGATTCACGCCCGGTTCGCCTCTGCTGCCCATCCCGCTCGCCCCGGTCGGCGTGTCGCCCCAGCTGAACCCAGGCGACGGTGGTCGCCTCACCGCGATCAACGGGGCAGGCTCCACGCCGCAGGGCTACATCTCGGCGATCTTGGAGAAGGCCCAGCTCGTCAACCAGTATCGCAACATCCAGGCGCTGCGCCGCTACCTCGACCTGTTTCGCGTCTACCGCGAGGGCGACCTCGTGGATCAGGTCCAGGTCGGCCAGGTCGAGCAGCAGCTCCTGCGGAGCGTGGAGAGTTCCCTGTCGCAGCAATCCGGCTATCGCATCAGCATCGACCAGTTCAAGCAGCAACTCGGCCTGCCGATGTGCGTCCCCCTCGAGTTGGACGACGAGCCGCTGCGGCCCATGCTCCAGCAGACCCGGCGGTTCGAGGAGGTCATCACCGAGTACGACCAGGTCGTAAGGGCGGCGATGCGCTTCGCCCTCCCGGCGGACGTGGACAAGGTTCGCGCCGGGCTTCGCAATCTCTTGACCGAGAGCGCTTTTACTCGCGGGACGCGAGCCGGCAAGCGGGTTCTCGAGCGCCTCGACGACTGGGCCAAGGTTCCGCCAGGGGTGGGTGGCCTCGTGAAGAACCCGATCGATATCAAGATCGACGAGTTCCTCGCGGAACGCAACGCCCTGCGTGACAGGCGGGACAAGGCCCGCAAGGTGGGGAAGGCCGAGCTGTCTGCGGCGGAACTGCGGCGGTTGGATGAGCTGAACTTCGAGCTCAATATCGGGAGCCTGGATCGGGCGTTGCGGGTCTACGAACGTCGCCTCTGGGAGGCGGAGAAGAACGATGCCAAGCAGGCCCAGATGCGTAATCGAATGTTCATCGACGTGTATCGATTGTTCCTCGACCTCCTGGAGGACATCTTCCCCGAACGCCTCGACCGCGTCCGCAAACTGTGGCCCGACCTGCCAGCCCTCTGCGTCGGGGGAG
>JANXSH010000338.1 GCA_025356615.1 Planctomycetia bacterium
GGTTGCAACCGGTGGGCTTGGGATCTCCCCTCGAATGCCTACTTCCATAGTCACACCCCCCAGCTTCGACAACACCTCTCGGTTCCGTTCGATGCCCGGCCCGGCTGCGTCGGGGTGGTTATCGAACGGCGGGGTGCTGGCGTGGACGGCACCGCAGTCGAGGGTGATCTCCTTCACCCGCCGATCGAGTTCACCGACCCGCTGCCGACTCCGGCGCGAGACCTCACTTCCCCTCCGATCGCGGGGTCGCGTCGATGACCATCTCGACGAATCCCGACGGACGTGAGAGTAGCCCCTGGCCCGTCGCGGACGACCCCACGATCAGCCGGTGCCCGTCGTCGCTGAATGACATCCCGCCGAGCAGCAATACGTTCGCCGGGAGGGAGCGGCTGAGGTTCACGTTGAGCAGTTCGTGCCCCGTGGCGCCGTCCCACATCCTCAACTCCATGCGGATCGCCTCCCCCGGCCGCTGGCGGAGCGTCTTCGCCGCGATTCGCGTCCCGTCGCGGCTGAAGGCCAGGTCGTTGCCGGGGCGACGGCTGTCCCAGTGGTATCCCTCCAGCCGGAACAACTCCTTCCCGGTGGCGAGATCCCACACGACCGTCGGCCTCGGCCCGCCAACTCCTCCCAGCCCGCCCGCGCCTCCCGTGATCACGCGCGACCCGTCGTGGCTGAAGGCTGCCCGGAGACCTGGGCCAAGGACTTCCACGGGAAGCATGACCCGTTTTTCCCCGGTCCCGCTGTCTCGCACTTCCAGCCCCTTGCCGACGCGAACGAGGAATACCCGGCTGTCGGGGCTGAACGGGTGGGCACCCGTCACGCCGAAATTCGACTCGGGTAGATCGCGGATCAAGCGCCCGGATTCCACGTCCCACAGTTTGAGCCCAAGGGCGAATAATTTTTGCTCGCCCTCCACTGTCCTCACGAACGTCTTGTGAATCGTGAGCAACCGGGTTCCGTCGGGACTGAACCGGGCGTTGTACGCGTCGGCCACGGGGAATAGTTCGCGGAGGTCGTCGAACCGGACCACCATCGCCCCCTTGGCACCGGGCTGGAACAGGAACCGGCCGTCGGGGCTGAACACCAGAGCCTGTTCGGTGGCCCCCGTAGACCAACCGCCCCCGACACGCTTACGGCTCCAGACCAGTTTGCCGGTGTCGGCTTCCCAGATGTGGTCCTCCACACCTAATACCTTGGAATGTACCAAGCGCCCGTTGGGGCTGAACCGAAACTGGACAAAGAGGTTTTCGCCATGCCCCCGGTAGGAGTGGATTTCCTTGCCCGCCCGGTCGCGGATGCTGATCGCCGGCGTCCGCTTCCCCTTCTCCCCAGGCTGAAGCGGCAGGTAGACGGCCTGGCGCTCGCCGTCGTCGCTCCGGGCCACGAGTTCCCTGGCCTGCGTGGGAAATGGAAGCACAGAGTCCGGTGTGCCGACCCTGGCTTCCCACTCCTGCCAGGTCACCTCCCATCCGGTCGCGTATCGGAAGTCGTCTGACGCTCGGGCGAGGGTGATGAGCCGCGTGCCCTCCTTGTCGAAGGCGATGTTGGTGGCCCGCAGGAGCGACTTGACCGCCTGCACTTCTCCGCCGTTGGCCGCGTCGAAGAGGCGAACGCCGTTCACTTGGACCGCGATCTGCCGGCCGTCCGGGCTGAATAACGGGAACGAGTTGCCAAACGAAGTCCGGCTGGGTGGGAGGGGCTTGGACCAGAGTTCCTCGAGCCGCTTGCCGTCCGCGAAGCTCAACAGAAAGACGTGATCGACGGCCTCTGCGGCGTAGAGCGCAGAATCCTGAGTTCTACCGACCCCCGCCAGTCGCTTGCCGTCCGGGCTGAAAGCCATTCCCGTGATGTTGTACTTCGAGTTGCTCTCCGCCCCGAGTTCGCCTCGGGTATCCCAGACGTAGACGAGGTTCTCAAGGCTGCGAATAAGGCCAAGGCGCGAAACGGCCGCGAGCCGCGACCCGTCCGGGCTGAAGATCAGCATGGTGCCTCTCCCCGAGTGCTTGCCGCTGAGCAAGACCGGCTCCGCGTCCGCCTCGGCCAGATCGTACACCTTCACGATGAGCGGAATCGACTTCGGTTCGGAGCCGAGGTCGGCTTTGCCGGGCGGGATCATTTTGGTGACGGCCAGTCGCTCCAGGTTGGCATCGAACGCGGAATGTTCCGACCCCGATATCTTTCGGGAGAAGAGCCGTTTCCCAGCGTCCACGTCCCACACCTCGTCCGATTGCTCGGGCACCTGCTTGCTGCCAATTACCCGTTGAAACTGGACGCGGCGGCCGTCCCTACTCAGAACGGGCCTGTTGGAATACTGGCCCTTCTCGAGAGAATGGGAGAAGAGTTCTTTCCCACTCACCCGTTCGACCACACGGATGTGGCCCACTCTTTCCGCTTCGGGGGGGCGGGTGTAGGCCACCCGGTTGCCGTCGCCGCTCATGGCGGTCGCGTTCGCCTTCTCGGGGAGCGTGCCGGAACGCGCTTCCTGGTGCAGTTCCCGGTCCCACCAGTTCCACTCGAAGCCGCGCAGATCCTCCTCGCCCGGCTTGGGCTTCTGCCCCTCGAGTAGCTCGGCGGCGCGCCGGGTGTCGTCTGCGCCCCAGGCCGCCTGGACCAGGTTCATCGCCAACATGTACTCGCGCCGGCGCACGTCCTTCCCCCGCGCCTCCGCGATCCGGCGCTGGTCGGACTCTTCCGAACGCGCCTGCTCGGCGGTATCGAGGTTCGCCAGGGCGTTATCCTCGGCCCGCGTCGCACGCAACGCCTGCCAGGCGCTCGCCACGACACCCAGGAGCAGTAGCGCCGCCGCCGTGCCAGCGAGCGTCAGCGCCGCCCGGTTCTTCCGCGCGAGCTTCGACGCCCGGTAGACCAACGACGGCGGACATGCCTCGACCTGCTCGTCGTCGAGATATCGCTGCACGTCGGCGGCCAGGGCGGTCGCGGTGCCGTAGCGACGGGAGCGGTCCTTCTCGAGGGCCTTCATGGCGATCCAGTCCAGTTCCCCCCGCACCAGCTTGGGCAGCTTCTGCGACTCGGTCTTGCGGTAGGCGGCCAGCAGCGGCAGCCCGTAGCCCGAGCCGCTCAGGCGCACGCTGGGCCGGGGCGGCTCCTCCTCGCGGACCAGCCGAAGCATCTCGGCGAAGCCGGCGGCACGGAGTTTCTCCTTGTCCAGCGGCGTCGAGCCGGTGAGCAACTCGTAGAGCAGCACGCCCAGGGCGTACACGTCGCTGCGCGTGTCCACGTCGAGCGAGTTGAGGGACGCCTGCTCTGGGGACATGTACTCCAGGGTGCCGACGACCTGGCCGACTCGGGTGAACAGCGTCTGCTCGGTCAGCTTCTGCTCGACGGCCTTCGCCACCCCGAAGTCGATCACCTTCACGACCGGCTTGTCGTCGTACATCGCGACCAGGACGTTCGACGGCTTGATGTCGCGGTGGATGATGCCCTTTTGGTGGGCGTGCTGCACGGCGGCGCAGACATCGACGAACAGCCCCAGCCGGTCGCGTGGCGTCAGCCGATTCGCGTCGCAGAACTCGGTGATCGGGACGCCCTTGACCAACTCCATGACGAAGAAGGGCCGGCCGCTGTCGGTGGTGCCGCCGTCCATCACGCGGGAGATGTTCGGGTGGTCCATCAGCGCCAGCGCCTGCCGCTCCGCCTCGAAGCGGGCGACGACCTGCTTGCTGTCCATGCCCGGCTTGATGATCTTCAGCGCCACCTTGCGGCGGACTGGCTCGGTCTGCTCGGCGAGGAAGACGACTCCGAAGCCGCCCTCGCCGAGGATCTGCAACAGTTTGTAGGGGCCGATGACCGTGCCGACCTTCTCCACCGTGGTCGGTTGATCGACGGTGACGGGCAGGCCGGGCGCGGGTGCCAGCATGAAGCCCTCCGCCTTTGGGTGGGCGTTCAGCAGCCGATCGACGCATCGGCGCAAGTTGGGGTCGCCGGCGCACGCCTCGTCGAGGAAGGCGGCGCGTGCCTCGGGCGTTCCCCGCTCGAGGGCGTTGAAGAAGACGGACTCGACGACGTTCAGCGTGTTCACGGGACGGCTCCTCGGTACGACACTCCGCATTACAGTGCGACGAAACTTTCCGCACCCCCTCACGCCGGGTCGGAATTTTCTCCGCCCAGTTGGGTGTATAGCCACGTCCGCGCGAACGTCCAGTAGCGCTCGGCGGTGGCGAGCGAGACGCCGAGCGCCGCCGCCGCCTCCGGCATGGTCAGCCCGGCGAAGAAGCGCAGTTTGACCAGCTCGGCGCGTACCGGGTCGAGCCGGGCGAGGCGAGTCAGCGCTTCGTCGATGGCGAGCAGGTCCTCGGCGGGCTGCTCGGCGGGGATGTCGTCGAGATCGACACGCCGGTGTTCGCCGCCGTGCCGGACGCGCCCCTTGCGGCGGGCGGCCTCGACCAGGATGCGGCGCATGGCCTCCGCGGCGGCGGCGAAGAAGTGGCCCCGGCTGTTCCAGGGGCACTCGGCCCCTCCGGCCAGGCGCAAGTAGGCTTCGTGGACGAGGGCCGTCGCCTGGAGCGTTTGCCCCGGAGCCTCGCGCGCCATCCGCCGGGCGGCCAGCTCGCGCAATTCGTCGTAGACCAGAGGGAGGAGTTGTTCCGCAGCGTGCGGTTCCCCCCGCGCGATCGCCTGTAGGACGGAGGTGACGCCGGACATCGCGATTCTCCTCTCGCCGAACCCGACCGCGTGAGGGGCGCACTCCGGGGATCCTCGACGGGGCCTCGGTGCAGGGGTCTCACGCCCCAAACCGCCTCATTGACTCGCGGTTCAACTCGATCCCCAACCCCGGCTTCGTCGGGATGGGCAGATATCCCTTCGCATCGGCGCGGAACGGTTCCGTGATGATCTCGTCAAGATAGGGCGAGGGCGTCAGATCTTCCACATACCGCGCCACCGGCATCGCCGCGCTCGAGTGCAGGTCCGCCGCGAGGCCGATGGCGGTGTTCCAGCCGTGCGGCACCCACTGGATGTTGTGGTCATACGCCATCCAGGCGATGCGCCACGCTTCGGTCAGGCCACCGCATCTGGTGCAGTTGAAGAGAATTTGTCTGACGCCATCGCCCTGTCTACGGCGGGGGCCACCTTCTCTTCCCGTGTCGTCGCGTCCCAGACTCGCGGCCACCTCCGGCATGGTCAGCCCGGTGATGTCCCGAAGGAGGTCGCGTTGCGTCATGTCCATCGCCGGGCTACAATCACTCATCGTTGTTCAAGGAGACCCCCGATGCCGCTTCGCGATCACTTTCATTCACCCGTCAACGATAGACACTCCTGGGACGAAGTCCACGGGGGTTGGCCGATGGAGATGGTCCGTGACTTGTTAACCATCCTGCCAGCCGGGTTCCGCGCTGCGCCGAAGGTCCACCTCGGTTCGGCCTTCGAGGTCGATGTCTGCACTTACGACCCTGGATCGGATGACCCGGACACAGGCACGAGTTCCACCGAGGGTGGAACGGCGACGATGGTCGCCCTGTCACCGACCCTCACCGTTGAAGCCGACCTGTCCGAGCAGGATGAATACGAGATTCGCATCTACGACGCCGAGCGGGGCCGGACGCTCGTCGCCGCGATCGAGATCGTCAGTCCGTCGAACAAAGACCGGCCAGCCACCCGCGCGGTTTTCGTCGGCAAGCTCGCGGCCTTGCTCCAACAGGGCGTCTGCGTGTCGGTCGTAGACCTGGTGAGCATCCGCCAGGCGAACCTGTACGCCCAACTGCTGGCTTTGTTCGGACGTTCGGACCCGAACCTCGGCGAGACTCCGCCCCACCTGTACGCCGTGACGCTGCGCGCACGCAAGCGCCGGAAGAAGGTGTCGCTGCTCGACGCCTGGTTCTACCCGATGACAGTCGGCCAGCGGCTGCCGACCATTCCCCTCTGGCTTAGCCCGACGATTCGCGTCATGCTCCCGCTGGAAACCAGTTACCAGGAGACGTGCAGAATCCTCGGCATTGTGTGACCTGGTGAACCACCTCATGCCCCGAACCGCTTCATCGCCTCGCGGTTCGACTCGATCCCCGGCCCCGGCTTCGTCGGGATGGGCAGATACCCCTCCGCATCGACTCGGAACGGCTTCGAGGCGAGTGAGTTAGACTATTTCAGATCCAGAGCGGCTTGCCGGAAGGCATCTGCCAATGCGTGAATATCTGCGTCATGAATCGAATAGCGGATAAGCGGACGAGAAGCGGGACCGACTATGAATTGGATGGTATGTTCGTGTTCGTTGTCCCACTGGAGTCGAAGGGGAATCCGGTTCGCTTTTCCGATGAGGAAGCCACGCGGTTTCGTCGTTGATGCTTCGAGAACCGTCGCCAACTCGCCGAGGATGTCAGGATTGGCGGCCTCACAACTCAGAAGCAAAGATGGCCCTTCGATCTGGAGGAACCAATCTTCAGAACCCTCGGTCGATTCATCGAGGGTCACACTCCAGCGACCTGACGAGCCATTCGCAAGCAGGGCCAGGTCGGCAGACTCTTTTGGTCCCGTCTCCTCGTGATCCAGTTGCCGACTCGTCTTAGCCATAAATCACCTGTGAAACATGCTGTATTCTGGTTTCGCCGGATCGTGTCCGAAATTCGTATCAGGGGAGGATATTCCCGTTATCATCCACACGAAAATAAGCCAGACCTCCATTCTGCTGGACATCCCAATGGTCAGGCACTCCTGCGTGCGCTAGATCCCG
>JANXSH010000350.1 GCA_025356615.1 Planctomycetia bacterium
ACTCCAGGTCGCCGAGGGCCAAACGCTCATCGTCGCCGAGAAGGGACGAGCGCACACCGGCAGCGCGCGGGGCGAGCTGCCCTATCGCCTCATCCCGGACGAGGAACTGCCCTTCGCCGACCTGTCCGGCCCGCGCGGCGAGTTCGGCACGGTCGATTACTCCGACTCGGCCCCGGCGATCTACCTCGGCAGGCAAGTCACGCTCGACGAACTGCACATCCCGCCGGGCGTGCGTCGCCGCTACCCCGGCCAGGAGCCGACGGTCAAGGCGGTTCGGCTCAACTGCCCTCAGTGCGCTGGGCCGCTCGACCTGCGTGCCCCGGACCAGAGCGAGCGCGTCGGGTGTCCCTACTGCGGCGCGCTGCTCGACGTGAAGGAGGGCACGCTCAAGCTCCTCCAGACGTTGAAGCCGCCCGAAGTCCAGCCCCTCATCCCGCTCGGCGCGGTCGGGCGACGAGACGGGATCGACTGGACGGTGATCGGCTTCATGCGGAGGTACGTCACCTTCGACAAGGTTGATTACTTCTGGGACGAATACCTCCTCTACCAGCCCCGGCTCGGCTTCCGCTGGTTGACGTGCAGCGACGACCATTGGAACTGGGTCGAGGCGCTACCGCCCGGCGTCGTCGAGGTGTCTGAGCGCGGAGCGACCTACGCGGGTCGCTGGCACCGCCTATTCCAGAAGGCGAAGGCCAAGGTGTCGTTCGTCATCGGCGAGTTCTACTGGAAGGTGGAGGCCGGTGAGACGGTCAACACCCGCGACTTCGTCTCCGCCCCCACGATCCTCTCCGAGGAGGTCACGAAAGAAGGCAAGGGCGGCGAGATCAACTGGTCGATCGGCTCCTACGTCGAGCGGTCCGACATCGCCGCGATGTTCTCGATGCCGACGCCGCCCGCGCCGTCGAACATCGCGCCGAACCAGCCGTTCCCCTACACCGATGTCTACCGCTATGCGTTCTACCTCATCGCCGCCGTCATCCTGCTCGGCTTCGCGCTGTGGGTGACGAGTCCCCGGCGCGAGGTCTACCGGAAGGACTACGTCTTGCGACCCTTGCCCAACGACAAGAGAAGCGTCTCGATGATCGTCGAGGAACCGTTGGACCTGGCGGGCCACAAGAACCTCCGCGTGTCGCTGCGTCCGCGCGCGGGGGGAGGCTGGGTCCACATCGACGGCGCGCTCGTTCCGGTGCAGAACGTCCCGGTGCCGGGTCAGACGATGCCGACGGCTTCGACGGCGCAACGCCCGTTCGCGTTCCTCGCCGCCGAGGGGCAGACGGCGTTCGTCTACCTCAGCAGTGTACCCGCAGGCAAGTACACGCTGCACTTCGACATGGCGTGGCAGAACCCCTTGCTCGAGTCCGGGGCCGAGGTCCGCGTCGAGCAGGGCGTCGCGCATCCGGGACTGCTCATGCTCACGCTACTGATCCTCGGCAGCGTGCCGGTGGTCATCGGGTTGTATCAGCTCTATTTCGAGTCGCGCCGTTGGGCCGACGCCAACACCGAGTGAGGGATGTGCCATGCTGCCTCGTCTCTACCTGATGGCCGGCTCCCTGCTCGTGGTCGGCTACGCCATCTGCTCGATGGCGGGCTGGGAATTCGGCAACGCCATCCGCGTGACCCCGGCCCCGCCGCGCGGCGCGGCGATCGTCGTTTCCGCTTGGGGCTGGGGAGGCCGCTCCTCGACGTACTACGGTTCTTCATCGACTTACAGGGGAAGTTCCATTCCCTCGGGTCCGACAGGAGGAAAGTGATGTGGGATTGGGAAATTTTGTTCTGGCATGTGACGCAAGTCGTGGTCTATGTGATCCTCGGACTGGGATTGTTCGGCGTTGCTTACCTCGTCATCGACAAGGCGACTCCGTTCTCGCTGGGTAAGGAGTTGCTCGAGAAGCACAACACCGCCGTGGCCATCGTCCTGGGGGCGGTGTTCTTGGGCATCGCCGTCATCCTCGCTGCGGCGATCCGGGGGTAGGTATATGGTTTCTAACCCTCCATGCGATCGTGTAGCCGCG
>JANXSH010000372.1 GCA_025356615.1 Planctomycetia bacterium
CTTGTGGACCTCGACGGGCTGCCCCTTCAGGATCGTCAGCCCCTTGGGCGCGCTGTGATAGAAGTCCCGTCCGGTGGCCGACATACTACTGTTGTCGGAATTGGTGACGAGCGTGACCTGGGAGGTTGGCCGGGTGAAGTCGGCGATGGCCGTCATCGACTCGATCTCGGTGCCCTCGATCTGGTGGTCGTCGGAGCTGGCCGCCTTCACGGGCTTGGTCTGGACTCCAGGGCGAGCCGCTACCAGGGGCTTCGGTTCGCTGCTCTCCTTCCTCCGAAGGCGGAGCGTCAGTTGGTGGCACACGAGGACATCCACCTTTTCCTTATCATCGGGACTGGTCCGGGTCGCCTCGACGTGTTTCGGCTTGTCGATCCGAGAAGGGACGACCGGCCCGGCAGGGTAGACCGTGAAGGTCGCCAGGTCGTGGTCCTTGTTCATCTCGTAGAGGAACCGACCGGGGGATTTGATGTGGAGTTCCGCCTTCTTGGGCGGGCCGACGATGGCCACCTTGACGGGGCCAGCCGACGTAGGCCCCATGAGGCCGACCTGCCCGTCCAGGTAGAGGGTCATGTCCACGGACGAATTGAGCGCCACCCACTTGACGCCCGATATCGACTCCTTGCCGGTCTTTCGGCCCCCCGGTGCCGCCTGGGCGGCCTCGGTGAGCAACTCCATCTCCATGCCCTGGCCGCGAATGACGTTCGCGGGCTTCGTCTTGTGGTCCTCGAGGGTGACGACGGCCTCGGTCCAGATCTTGTGAGTCGATTCGCGATAGAAAAGAGGGCCGTTGGGAATGAGGACTTTGAGATCCTGATCCCGTTGGGTCCGGCGACGATTGCTCACGATCTCGATACGACCGTTCAGTTCGGCCTCGGTGATCTTGCGACTGGAGATTTCGCTGAAGCTCGTGACGGGGCGGTCGAACGTGAGGATCGCCACCGTACTCCGAATCGTGTTGATTTCGACGGGCAGGTTGTCATTCTTCTGCTTGCCGTAGAGCGCGACGCTCAGCGGCGTGAGGTAGACCTTCCCGTCCCTGACCTGCATTTGCTCGGCGGCGATGAGCATGTTCCGGCGATGATCCTCGAGGCGAATGGGCCACTTCAACTCCTGGCAATCCGCGCCGAACGCCTCTTTCATACGGACATCCAGCTTCGAGGCTGTCGGTTTGATGTCGGCCAAGGGGAGCGGAACCCCCTGAACGGGCCAGTAGGTCTCCGGCAGCGGAGGCAGGCCGTCGATCCGACCCACTTCCGTGTAGGCGTAACCGAGGTACACGGAAAAGAACGATACGAAGCAGCCGGCAAGGAGCAGGAATCGCCTTGGGGTCCACATCGGAAGTCTCCAGGATCAGGTCCGGCCCACACGCCACTTCAACCAGCCGCGTTCGGCATCTTGCCTTGACAGCGCAGGATGCGCTCGATGACCTCGCGCACCGCACCGCGCCCCCCCGAGGCCGTCGTCACATAATGGGCCACCGCCCTCGCCGAGGGGCAGGCGTCGGCCACGGCGACGGCAAGCCCGACGGTCCCGAGCAAGGGCACGTCCGGCTCGTCGTCCCCGACATAACAGACCGCAGAGGTCGCTATCCCGTTCTCCTGTACCAATGTCAAGAGGGAAGGCATCTTGTCGGACGCCCCCTGGAAGACGCGCGACACGCCGAGTTCCTCCGCGCGATGCGACACGATCGGCGAGGATCTCCCCGTGATGATCGCCGAATGAAAGCCGGCACCGTGCCACAGCTTCAACCCGGACCCGTCGCGGACGTGGAACGCCTTGATTTCGGTCTCGGTCGTCGTTCGCCCTCGGACGGCGGCATAGGTGATGTCGCCATCGGTCAGGACGCCGTCCACATCAAGTATGATCCATCGGATGGCGCGGCATCGCTCCATGAGGGATTTTGGGTTTTCCGGGTCGGTACTCATCGAAGATCGCTCCATCAGGCAGTTCGTCGGAGGTTGTTCCCCTCGGGGAGGAGTTCTTCGGGATCGACCCCGCCCAGGCCGATGAGGTCCGTGATGTCCACCAGCCCGACGGGCCGACCCGCCGCGTCGAGAACCGGCAGCTCGCTGATCCGCAGTCGCTCGAACAGGTCGAACGCCTCGGCGACGCGCGAGCCGACCAGCAGCGTTCGCGGCTTCTGGGTCATGACCTCGGCGATCGGGCGATCGAGCGCCGACTCCTGCCGGGTCTCGATGAGCCGGGCCAGGTCGCTGTCCGTGAAGATCCCCGCCAACTTGCCCGCGTCATCGAGCAGCATCACCGCCCCCGTTCGTCGTCCCGATCGCCGACCGTGCGCGAAGACGGCGCGGACGGTGTCCGACGCGGGTGCCAGGCGCAGGTGCCGACCCGTGCGCATGACGGCCTCGACGCGGAGCAGCTTCCGCCCCAGGCTCCCGGCGGGGTGGAACCGCGCGAAGTCTTCGCGCTCGAAGCCGCGCTGTTGGCTGAGGACGAACGCCAGCGCGTCGCCGACCGCGAGCATCGCCGTGGTGCTGGCCGAGGGTGCCAGGCCCAGCGGGCAGACCTCCTCGAGCGGGCCGTAGACCAGGGCGACCGTCGAGAGCCGGGCGAGCGTACTCGCCGGGTTGCCGGTCAGCCCGATGACCGCCCCGACCAATTCCTTCAGGGGGCGGAGGAGGCGGACGATCTCCTCGCTCTCGCCGGAGTGAGACAGGACGAGGGCGACATCGTCGGGGTGGATCATGCCGAGGTCGCCGTGGACGGCCTTGGTCGCATCGAGAACATAGGCTCTCGTCCCGGTCGAACTGAGTGTCCCGGCGAGTTTCTGTCCGATGTCGGCCGATTTGCCCGTCCCGGTGATCGCCAGCCGACCCCGATTCGCCCCCGCCAGGGGCAACAGGAGATCGACCGCACGCAAGAAGGCTCCGTCGAGGCGATCCGCGACCAGGTGGAGCGCGGCGGCCTCGGCGCGGATCACTTGACGCGCGAAGTCGAGGCGCGAGTCGTTCGTCGTGGGTGACAGGACGAGCAATGTCATGACCGCCTCCCTGAGTCGTTCGTGGGCGTCAGCACTCCATGCCGGGTTTCGAGGCAGTACGACTATAGCCGGAGACGCCAGAAATGCAATCGCGAGCGCGAAACGGTGGTGCGGGTGTGACTATGGAAGTAGGCATTCGAGGGGAGATCCCCAAGCCCACCGGTTGCAACCGGTGGGCTTTGCCTACTTCCATAGTCACACCCCCGGCGGTGCAATCGCTCTTGTGATCTTTTCTCTAATTAGGTATATGCAGGCAACCTCTGAGCAGAAGAACACATCTCGGAGCGACCTGGAGCGGGACTCGACGAGGTTATTCACACGGGAATTGAGCCTGACGAGCGTCTCCAAAGTCCTGCCATGAAAAGAAGGATTTCATGTTCCTCCTCTCGCATCTACTCCGGCGGTTCGTCCGCAACGGCACACTGACGGTCATCGCACCGGATGGGAAGTCGCACCGCTTCGGTGGTACTCCGGGGCCAGTGGTCGCCATCCGTCTGCACGATCGATCCCTTTCGCGCAAGATCTTCTTCCGGCCCGAAATGGCCGTGGGCGAGGCGTACATGGATGGCACCCTAACTTTGGAAGGGTGTACTCTGCACGACTTCTTCCACCTTTTCGGTGCCAACCGTCGATCGTTTCTCGGCCACCCCTTGCAAGCCACCCTGCGCTGGCTTTCGCGCCAGTTCCGGGCGCTCCAACAGTACAACCACTTCGGTCGGGCACGCAAGAATTCCGCCCACCACTACGACAACCTCTCCCGAGAGTTGTTCCAACTCTTCCTCGACCGCGACATGCAATACACCTGCGCCTACTACAAACGCCCCGATGACACCCTGGAGCAGGCCCAGGAGAACAAGATGCGTCACCTCGGCGCGAAGCTGCTGCTGAAGCCTGGACAGAAGGTGCTGGACATCGGCTCCGGCTGGGGCGGACTGGCGATACACCTGGCGCGCGAGGCCGGCGTGAACGTGACCGGCGTGACGCTGTCCAAGGAGCAACTCCAACTCGCCACGGAACGGGTACAGGCTCAGGGTCTCGATGATCAGATCCAATTCCTGCTGAAGGACTACCGGGAGGTCACTGGGCCTTTCGACCGGATCGTCTCCGTTGGCATGATGGAAGCGGTCGGCGTGCGCTACTATGGCAAGTTCTTCGGCAAAGTCCGGGATCTCCTGGCCGAGGACGGCGTGGCCGTGATCCACTGTATCGGCAAGATGAGTCCCCCCAGTTCCGCTGGCCCCTGGCTGCGCAAGTACATCTTCCCCGGTGCCTACACGCCGGCGTTGTCGGAGGTACTCGCGGCGGTGGAGAAGCAGGGCCTGTGGGTGACGGACATCGAAATCCTTCGGCTCCACTACGCAGAGACGCTGAAGGAGTGGGACCGACGTTTCCAGGCCAACCGAGCGCGCGTCGCGGAACTCTACGACGAGCGATTCTGCCGAATGTGGGAGTTCTACCTCGCGGCGTGCGAAGCCGTGTTCCGGCACGGTAGCGGCATGGTCTTCCAACTCCAACTGACCCGCCGCCGCGATGTCGTGCCCCTGACCCGCGACTACATCTCGACGAACCGCGAACAGGGCACCCATCGCCTCGCGTCGTGAGGCGTGGCGAAAAGCAGCTATCCACAGAGGCACAGAGGCACAGAGAAATACACAGAAGGAAGACGGAGTAACGGCAGTGGACAAAGCAAGTCCAGGTTTTACTCTCTCTTCCTTCTGTGTATTTCTCTGTGCCTCTGTGACTCTGTGGTTAGCTG
>JANXSH010000378.1 GCA_025356615.1 Planctomycetia bacterium
CGCGGCTAAACAACAGCGCGTCGCCCTCGCTCGCGCTCTCGCCGGAGAACCGGGGATCGTCCTGGCCGACGAGCCGACTTCCAACCTCGATGCTGCGACAGCGGACATCTTGCGGGAAACGTTACTCGGGCTTCGCGCGTCGGGACGCACGGTCATCGTCTCGACCCACGATCCAGCGCTGGTGGCGCTGGCAGACGGTCGGATCGGGTTGGAACTCGGGAGGGTGATGGCGAAAAAGCTCGATGCGAGGATCGTCCCGGGGGCGGCCGACACCACAGCGATGGAATGCGGGGAGAGGGACTGATCTACTCCCCTCTCTCCCTGTAATCAGCCGCTTCGCCTTGCATTCCTTTCCTGACATGCAATAAACGTCAACTTGCAAGCGCTCTCCGAACAAGTGGCGCAGATTCAGCGTTCCCAGGCGAAAAGAGCTGAGGAGGGACATTGGGAGGCAAGCGGCTCTTCGATCACGAACGATGCTCCTCTAGTTTCGTAGTCCCTGGAGCTGCTTCTCGAACCAGGCTTCCATTTGTTTCAGGTTGGCCGGTCGGAGCGCACGGACCTTGGCGAACTCGGCCTTGGCCTCTGTCTCACGTCCCGTCTCGAGGAGGTACAATACCCACATCTGGCGCGCGTCCACACTCGCGGGGTCCAGTTCGAGCCATTTCTGCGCATGAGGGTCGAGTTCCTCCCAGGCCCCTCGATAGGCCAAGTGGATCACGAGATACTTCCGATAGTCGGCGACCCAGGGGTTTATCTCCACCGCGCGACGCCAGTACCCTAGTGCCGTCTCCTTTCGTCCCAGGTCGTGAGTGAGAGTTCCCAGCGTCACCAGCGCGCCCTCATGCCGGGGGGCACGCGCCAGGAGTGCCTCGAACGTTTCGATGGCCGCGAGGGGTTGGCGCATCACCTGGAGGAGTTTACCTTTGGCCTCCCAGGCCGCGAGGTCGCCCGGAACGTCTTTCAGCGACTCACTCAGGGACCGGATAGCAAACGCCCCATCCGCTTCGGTCAACGGATGCCCGCTCAGTGTTAGCTGGTAGTGCGCCATTGCCAAGTCACGAGCGGCCTCCTTGTTCCCGAGATCGGGCACGCCTCGATAGAAATCCACCAGCGCGGCATGAGGTCGGGGTTCTATACCGTGGCGATTCGCGGGTTCCTCGCCGGCCTTTCGGACGACGCGGTGGTCCGTCGAGGCCGTGTGGACGATGTCCGTGTTGGCCGAACTCGGCATGTGGCAAGCGATGCAGCTGTCCGCCGGCTCCTTCTTCCGCCGCGCCGCCTCGGGGACGCTGCACCCCGCGTCCTTATGGCATTGGAAGCATCGTTCGCGGTAATGGGCAATGCGTCGCTCCGGGGCCACCGCCTGATGCGGATCGTGGCAGGTGATACATCCCATCTTGCCCTTCGTAGTGCCACCCAGGAAGCACTTACTCTGGACCATCTGCTCGACGTGATTGACCGCCTTCTTCTCCTGGCTCGCCCCCCGCCCCCAGACGAAAACGGAGAAGAAATCCTGGAGCGGCATACCGGGCCGAAAGTCGTTCAGCCCCCGCCCCTGACGCAGGACGCGCGCGGCCCCTTCGAGATGGCACTGCTGGCAGACCGCCTCGCGCAGCGGCGGCTCCAGCCGTTTCGGATCGACGATGTCGTATTTATCCGATGTCAGGACGTGCCGACCTCCGGGGCCGTGACAGCGTTCGCAGCCGATGGCGTGGCCCCGGAAGACGGGTTCGTGGAATCGATGGCGCGTGTTTTCGACAGGCTCGACACGATTGGCGTGGCAAGACAGGCATGCCGCGTCGATGGGTCGGCCCGCACGCGCCCACGGGGGGAAGCCCGGCGATAGATCCCATCGCTGGTTCCGCGAGAACCAACTGATCGGCGTCTGGAAGACGAACCCGTCGCGGATCGACAGGTACGAGTGCCCGCGTCCCCCCGACCCGATCACGAAATCGACCTCATGGGCGAAATCGTAGATCGGCACGCCGGCGGCGTCGAGTCGAGTCTGCCGATGAGAGACCCGATCCCCTCGGCGATCGACGCGGAAGAGGATGTCGAACGCTTCAAACGGGTTGTGATGGGCGGCATCGTAGGTCTGCTCGCCTGCGAGTCGAGCGATCGGGACGAGGGATCGACCCATCGGGTGCTTGGCGTAGGTGCGATGGATGTCCTGATGGCAGGGCAGGCATTTTTCATCGCCCACGTATTCGACGTTCGGAGGGACGTTGCGAAACGGTCCGCTGTACGCCAGACGCGGATCGGGCGGGAAGTTGTCTTCCGTGTGTTCGGGGTCCGAGTTCTGTCCGGGCGTCCTGGTGTAACAGTACACAGATAGGAGCGCGCCAACGATGAGAGTCAGAGCGCCCGAGATGAGGAGGAACTTCTTTTTCCTCGAGATCGGAATCGAGGGTGGGCCAGGATCGATGTCGTCGGAAGTCATGGAATCGAGCCGTATCGAATGATCGAAGGAGGTCTCCCGTCACGATACAGGCGCACTCGAAGGAAGAGAAGGGGCTTCCCGATGCGGGACGAAGAGGCATCTCACTGCGGACGGAAGATCCCCTTCCGAATCGCAGGAGACTGTGCCCTCGCAAAGACGCAGTCTCTCTGTTGGATCGATATCAGCGGACAGGCCGTCACTTCTTCTCGACGATCCAGACGTTGCGGAACTGGAGCGGGTTGCCGTGCCCTTGCAGCTGGAGCGGGCCGGGGGTGCCCTCTGCGTCCTCGCGTGCCCCGCCGGTCTTGCCGGTGATCTCCTTGTCGTCGTGGATCACGACGCCGTTGAGCTTCGCGGTGATGCGGGCGTTCTTCGTCTTCTTGCCGTCCTCGCTGACGGCGTTCGTGAAGGTGATGTCATAGGTCTGCCATTGGAGGGGAGGCAGGCACATGTTGACCTTGGAGGCGAGTTTCGTGTAGACGCCGCCGCACTCGTTGTTCTCACCCTCGAGGCCGAAACTGTCGAGGATCTGCACTTCGTACATATCAACCATGTAGAAGCCGCTGTTGCCCCGGCCCTGGTCGCGCGCGTCGGGACGGTAGGGGAGGTAGAACTCGAGGTGGACCGTGTAGTCGTTGAACTTCTGCTTGGTGCGGATGTCGTGGCCGTCGGTGTTGAGCCACTTCGTCGTCTTGTCGAGCCGCCCGCCGGTGAACGCCTTGGTGTCGGTGCCGTCGAAGAGGACGGTCGCGCCTTCGGGAGCCTTCGCGCCCATCGTCGGGTTCTTGCGGTCGGTTCGAGTCAGCGTCGGGGTCTTGCCGTCGGGGTCGTCCGCCGCGTTCAGCGTGAGGGTGTTGCCCGAGATCGAGCCGGACATCTCCTTGTGGCCGACAGGCGGGAACTTGCGGGTAGCGCTGAAGACGCCGAGGCCACCGGACTTGTAGGAACGCTTGCCGGCCTTGGCCGTCTCGAGGATGACCTTGCCGTCGACGAGGTTGCCGTCGAGGAGGCTCTTGTTCTTGCCGTCCCAACCCGCGCCGGGAAGGCCGCCGGGATACACGACCGCCTGGAAGGTGCCCTTGCCCAGTGCGATCACTTGGACGCCGTAGCGAGTGTCCTTGCCGGGGGTGACGTACTCGCCCTGGAACGCGAAGTCGGTCGGCAGCGTCGAATCAGCGGGGTCGGTCCAGACTTCCTTTTTCTTGTCCTTCTTGGGTGCCTGGGCCGGTTCGGCTCGCACCATCACCAGCGTCAGCCCCGCCGTCAGCAGCGACAGCGCCGCCAGCCATCCGAGTCGTTTCGTCATCGTGGGATTCCTTGGAGAGGGGTATTCGTTTGGCGAGAGGGGCGTGTCAACGCCCTGGAGGCCATCATACGAAGAAAGAACCCCGCCGGTGACACGCCCCGCTCGCCGTCACGCGATGATGTCCTTCACGACGCGCCCGGACACGTCGGTGAGGCGGAAGTCGCGGCCGGCGTAGCGGTACGTCAATTTCTCGTGGTCGATGCCCATCAGGTGCAGCATCGTCGCGTGCAGGTCGTGGACGTGCATCTTGTTCTCGACGGCTGCGAAGCCGAACTCGTCGGTCGCGCCGTAGGTCATGCCGCCCTTGACGCCGCCGCCCGCGAGCCAGACGGTGAAGCCGGCGCTGTTGTGGTCGCGGCCCTTGGCCCCCTCGCTCATCGGGGTGCGGCCGAACTCGCCGCCCCACAGGACGAGCGTGTCGTCGAGCAGGCCGCGTTGCTTCAGGTCCGTCAGCAGCGCCGCGATGGGCTGATCGACCTGTTTCGCCTTGTCGGCGTGGCTCCTCGCGTCGCCGTGGTCGTCCCAGGGCTGGCCGTCGCCGGTGTAGATCTGCACCATGCGGACGCCGTTCTCGACGAGCCGGCGCGACAGTAGGCACGCATCGGCGAAGTTGCCCTTGCCGTACATCTCGCGCGTCGATTTCGTCTCCTTGGAGAGGTCGAAGACGGCCTGCGCCTCGGTCTGCATGCGGAAGGCCATCTCCAGCGAGGCGATTCGGCCCTCGAGCGGGTTGTCACTCCCGCCACGGCGGGCGAGGTGCATCTCGTTGAGCTTGTTCAGCAGGTCCATCTGCTCGCGCTGGGACTTCGCGCCAAGGGCGGTGTTGCGCAGGTGCGGGATGGCGTTCTTGGGGTCGATCCGGCTGTTGTTGATGTGCGTGCCCTGGTAGATGCCCGGCAGGAAACTGTTGCTCCAGAGCTGCGGGCCGACGACCGGCTTGCCGGGGCAGCAGACGACGAAGCCCGGCAGGTTCTGGTTGACCGCGCCGAGGCCGTAGAGCAGCCACGAACCCATGCTCGGGCGCGTCGGCTGCATCTCACCACTGTTCATCATGAGCAGCGACGGCTCGTGGTTGGGCACGTTGGTGTACATCGAGCGGATGACGCACAGGTCGTCGGCGCGCTTGGCGATGTGCGGGAAGATGCTGCTGATTTCGAGGCCACTCTTGCCGTGCCGCGCGAACTCGAACGGCGACTTCATGAGTCCGCCCGTCTTTCGCTCGGTCTTCAGGCCTGCGGCCGACGGCTTCTGACCGTTGTGCTTGATGAGGGCCGGCTTGGGGTCGAACGTATCGACCTGCGAGGGGCCGCCGTTCATGAACAGGTGGATGATGCGCTTGGCCTTCGCCGGGAAGTGCGGCCTTTTGGGGGCGAGCGGGTTGTTGCTCGGGCCAACGAGTGGCGGCGCGGCCGCGCCGAGGGTGCCTTCGTCGGCAAGCAGGGTCGCCAGGCCCATCAAGCCGAGGCCGGTGCCCGCTCGGGCCAGGAGGTCGCGTCGGGTAATCGGGGTGTCGTGCATGGGAGGTATCTCGAAAGCTTCTTGTTTGTCTTCGCGGGTCCGGTGTCCGAACAGGTGGGGTGGGTCGAGCAGCCCACCACGCCTGACGCTGGCTTCAAACTTATAGAGGACGCAAGGGGCACTCTGGTGGGCCTCGCTTCGCTCGACCTACCCTTCTCAATCGACGTATAAAAACTCGTTCCCCGCCATCAACACCTGGGCGTAGCGGACGGCGCGTGGCAACTGATTCTGCTTCGTCTCGTCGGGGTCATCGGCTAGCGACAGGTAGAGTTGGCCCAGGCGAAGTTCGGCGGCGTCGGGGGATCGGCCGAGGGTCAGCAGGTAGGCGAGGCGGACGCGGGCGGTGTCGTCTGGCTCGCGGTGGAGGCGAGCCGTCAAGGCTTTGGCGCGGTCGAGCATGAACGCGCTGTTCATGACGAAGAGTTGCTGCTGCGGGACCGTCGTCTCGGTGCGCTTTTCGGCGGTGAGGTTGGCGTCCGGGAAGTCGAACAACCGCAACAGCGGGTTGAGGTCGTGGCGGCTGATGCGGGCGTAGACCGTGCGGCGCGGGGTGGCCATCTGGTTCAA
>JANXSH010000395.1 GCA_025356615.1 Planctomycetia bacterium
GGCGGCGTTGGGCCGGGTATTTAGATCCGACGCCGTCCAGCCGACCGTCGGGTTGAAGTAGAGGCCAGCCTGAATGAACCGCCCTTGGGCCGCGATCACCGCCGTCCGCGCGATCTTCACGTCCGGGTGCGATCGCCCGGCCTGCTGGGCTACGGCTGTCGTAAGCGCAAGCAGTCGTCGCCGGTCGCGGGGTGATTCGACTCGTACCTCGGGTCGAGCTTACGACGGCCCGGCCACCCTATCGGGCGGGCCCGGTGCTTTCTCCTTAAAACTCCTCGTGATTCCCAACCCGTCCCGTCTCTCTGGAGACGGTAGTTGGATGCTCGTTTCCCTTCTAATCCACCGTTCTCGCAGGAGAGGTACACATGCGTCCGCTTCCCGTCCGTCCGCGTCGTTGCCGTATGGCCGGCTTCGTCGCCGTATGCCTGGCAAGCCTCTGCTTGGGGCAACCCGCTCAGGCAGGGGTCATTTCAACCTTCAACACCAACAACGAAGGGTGGACGATCGTCAGCTTTGGCGACCTGTCCGTGAACAACTACTCGATCATGAGCACTAACACGCCTACCTACTTCTCGACCGGAGGCAACCCTGGTGGCTACATCGCCTCCTTGACGGACCCGGACTCTGGGGACTTTACTTTCGCGGCTCCTGCCGCTTTCCTTGGCAACCAATCGAGTGCATTCGGGACCAGCCTCTCTTACGACCTGACCTATGGAAACACGGTGAACTATCAGACGAGTGACGTGATGTTGGTCGGGAACGGTATGCGGTTGCTCTGGCAGAGTAACCCACCGTTCGTCCCTTCGGCTGCCTGGAGTACCGTCAACGTCAGTTTGGCTCCGTCATCGCAATGGAACCTCAACTCCACCACTGGACCCCTTGCCACGGCGAGTGATTTCCAGAGCGTACTGGGTAATCTAACTGGGTTATTCATTCGGGGGGAGTATGCCGGTGGTCCCGATCATACGGGGCTGGATAATGTCCAATTCGGTTCCAATGTTGCGGCGGTTCCCGAGCCGAGCAGCCTCACGTTACTGGGGCTGGGTGGTCTGGGCGTGATCGCATGGTCCCGTAGGCGCAAACGGGTGGTAGTGTAGAGTCGCCCGGCCAGCGTTGTCCTGTTCCGCGTTGGGTCGTCCTCGGGCGGCCCTTTTCGCGCGCCGACAGCCTGCCTGTGGTATCATGCTATCAACCGGGAGGGAATTCCCATGAACCGTCTCGATGATACCCATCCAGCGCTCGAACAACTCGTCGCTTTCGGCATCGGCGGCGTCCCCGGCGAAGCCGCGACCGCAATCGAAGCGCATCTTTCTCAATGCCCGACCTGTTGCGATGTCGTGGCCAAGCCGCGCGACGACGAGTTGGTCCGGCTAGTCCGAACCTCGAAAAGTGTCCGCAACGCGAACCAAACGGCGCTACGACTTCAGCTGGGCTACGAGATCCTGGAGGAACTGGGGCGCGGTGGTATGGGCGTCGTGTACAAGGCCCGACAGGCTGGTCTTCATCGACTCGTCGCGCTCAAACAAGCTCTATCCGGAGGCGATGCCGAGGAGTTCGTGCGTTTTCGCCGCGAGGCGGAGGCCGCCGCTCGCCTGCACCATCCCAACATCGTGCAGATCTACGAAGTCGGCGAGCAGGACGGTGTTCCCTACCTGGCCATGGAGTACGTCGAAGGTGGCACGTTAGCGGCCCATCTCGACGGCACGCCGGTAGCACCGCGCTTCACTGCGGAGTTGGTGGCGACCCTAGCCCGCGCCACGCACCACGCCCACCAGCATGGCGTCGTACATCGGGATCTGAAGCCGGAGAATATCTTGCTGGCGAGCGGGGGGTGTGAGCCCCCTGTTGTCGCCTCACTAACAGGGGGCTTACACCCCCCGCTCACCAACGGGGTCGTGCCCAAGATCGCCGACTTCGGCCTGGCCAAGCTCCTCGACCGAGCCGACGGGAAGACGCAGACCGGTGCCATTCTCGGGACGCCGAAGTACATGGCACCGGAACAGGCGACCGGCACGGCGGGGCAGATCGGGCCGGCCACCGACGTGCATGCGCTGGGCGTCCTGCTCTACGAAATGCTGACCGGGCGGGTGCCGTATGCGGGAGCGACGATCCTCGAGACCCTGGAGCAGGTGTGTTCGCACGAGCCAGCCGCCCCGCGTCGGCTCCAACCCAGGGTGCCCCGCGAACTGGAGACGATCTGCCTGAAAGCTCTGGCGAAGGAGCCGGCGAGGAGGTACGCAAGTGCCGACGCCATGGCGGAGGATCTTACTCGTTTCCTCGACGGACGCCCCATCCTGGCGCGGCCCGCCAGTAGCTTCGAGCGCTTGGTCAAGGCGATCCGCCGTCGTCCGGCATGGGCAACGCTCGTGAGCTTCGCCGTCCTGATGGTCCTGGGATCGGTCGGGGGAGTCCTGTACCACAACGCCCAGTTGCGCGAGCAGGTCGAGCGCGCCGACACTCAGGCTGCGGTGGCCATCCAGGAGAAGGAACGTGCCGATACCCAGTATCAGCAGGCCCGGCTTACCCTGCTGCGAATGCTCGAGGCGCTCGACAAGCAGGGGGCCGAATCGATCCCCCAGGTTCTAGAACTGCGTCGCACGCAAAGCGAGCAAGCCCTGGCGTTCTTCGAGAGCATCGGGGCCGGGGAAGACGACGCTAATCCACGGCAGCGCGCCGACTTGGCCACCGCCTGCAAAGAGGCCGCTCGACTGCAAATCGCGTTGGGCCGGCCTGCCCCGGCCGAGCAGAACCTGCGTCGAGCCATCCGCCTCCTGGAGGATCTGGATGTCGAGGCCGCAGACGACCGAGAACCGCGTGAGACTCTCGCCGCATGTTTCGACCTCCTCGGGGTGATGCTCGGAAATATCCCCGGTCGAGGCGAGGAAGCCGTCTCTTGCGGCAGGAAGGCGGTCGCGCTGAATGAGCGCCTGGTCCGCGACTACCCGAACGAGGTTCGCCTGAAACACAACCTGGCTCATGCGTGTGACAACCTCGGCACGCTCTACCGGACGCATCCGGGTGGTTCGCACGTCGAACTGTACGAGCGGTCTCTGAACCTTCTCAGGGAACTGCACGAGGCTCACCCCGATCGGGTGGAATTCGCGGTGGGACTCGCCGAGACGTGCAGCAATCTCGGTTCCGTGTATTGGGGGAACCAGCAGCTGGACAAGGCAGCCGCCGTTTACAAGGAAGCGTTGGGGATCCTCGAACCTTTGGCGGCAGCCCATCCGGGACATGTGTGGTATGCCTCCACCCTTGCCTCACTCCGCATCAATCTCGGCGGGATGTGGGCGACTCAGGGCCGCCTCGGGGAGGCGCTCCAGCAATACGACCGGGCGCTAGCGGCGTTACAAGACATCCTGCGTCGCGAACCCAACCACGCGCAGGCGCAGGGAAACCTGCTCCCCGCCCACGGCGGGCGAGCGCAGGCGCTGAGCCGACTCGGCCGGTATGCGGATTCGGTGAAGGATTGGGACCGCGTCATCGCGTTGGCTCCCATCGCGAATCGCCCTGCCTACCGGCTGGAGCGAGCGGGCGTCCTGATCCAGGCGGGCGACCTCGACAAGGCCGCCGCCGAGGCGGATGAGGTGGCCGGCGCAGCGAAGGTCGAACCAGTATACTTCTACGAAGCCGGCTACCTGCACACGCGGATCAGCAAAGCCCTGGTCGGCAAACCGAGTCAGGCCGAGGCGCACGCGGCCCGCGCGGTCGTCTGGCTCCAGAAAGCCTCTGACGCGGGCTTCTTCGAGAAGCCCGACCATGCAGCCTACTTGAAGCACCGGGACTTCTCGATCCTGCGTTCACGAGCCGATTTTGAGAAACTGCTTCGTGCGGCGACCAAAACGCTGCCGAAAGCGAAGCAATAGTGGACGCCGTCCGAAATGAAGTAGGACCGGCGAGCCGAGCCGGACTCCCCAGTGCCGCTCGGCTCGCGGCACCTGCTTCGAGTAGGTCCGGCGAGCCGAGCCGGTCCCGGAAGTTGATCTGACTCACACCCTTACACCACCGGCAGCGCCGCCAACTTCTGCGGCGCTTCACCGTGGATGTCTTGCGTGATGCGCATCGAGCAGAACTTCGGCCCGCACATCGAGCAGAACTTCGCGCTCTTGAACACGTCCAGCGGCAGCGTCTCATCGTGCATCCGCTTCGCCGTCTCCGGGTCGAGTGACAGGCGGAATTGCTCGTTCCAGTCGAAGGCGTACCGCGCCCGCGACAGCGCATCATCGCGGTCACGCGCGCCGGCCCGGCCGCGCGCCACGTCGGCGGCGTGGGCGGCGATCTTGTAGGCGATCACGCCCTGGCGCACGTCGTCCTTGTTCGGCAGGCCGAGGTGCTCCTTCGGCGTGACGTAGCAGAGCATCGCCGCGCCCGCCTCGCCCGCGATGGCAGCGCCGATGGCGCTCGTGATGTGGTCGTACCCCGGTGCGATGTCGGTCACGAGCGGGCCGAGGACGTAGAACGGTGCCTCGTGGCAAAGCTCTCGCTCCTTGTCCACGTTCATCTTGATGAGGTGCATCGGCACATGGCCCGGCCCCTCGATCATGACCTGGACGCCGCTCTTCCACGCCTTCAGCGTCAGTTCGCCCAGCGTCTTCAACTCGGCGAACTGGGCCTCGTCGTTGGCGTCGGCGGAAGGGCGCGCGGCTTTGGGGTCGTTGGCCCGGTTGTTGCGCGTAGAATGAAGGGAGCTACTGAGTCCACTGTGGGCAATGCTATCCATTTGGATCAAAAGTCAATTCGCGAACGACAGGTGCGACGAAACGTGATAGCCTGTTCCGAGCGGGACTAAGTATCATTAATAGTCCGCTATGACCTCCCCGCCAGCGGGGGTGACCATGCCCCAGTAGACGGCGGGGGCCGTGCCCGGCGCGAGGGTGCGGACGCTGCCATCGAACATGGCCACTAGCATCCCGCCCGCGTGCGGGGTCTGCGCCAAGCGGTAGTCACACTCGCCAGGCGTGGGCCGCACCTGGAACGTCAGCCCCGGCACCGAGCCGTTACTCGTCGGCGGGTTGCCGCTCGTCACGGGGAACACGTCAGGGGGGAGGAGTGGGTACGGGCGTATGGAAGGAACGATTCTAGGCTCTGCGAAGGTCGCCCGATGAAGACGATCGGCGGCCGCTCCTGGGTAGGGTAACTCGAAGGCGTCGGTGTGGAACCAACTGAACTGAGTCCTCCCGCCCAAAGCATAATGTTCAGCGAACGCGATCGTGTTCGAAGTGCCGTCGAGGAAGCTGCTACCGAGCCGACACTCCTTCTGCAGCGTGAAGGCGTTCGCGGCGTAACTCGCTTCACCGAGCCCCTCGTTGCTCGGATCGATGGTCGGATCGGCCGGGCTAAGATACATCTTGACCGTGTGAGCGCTCGTTGAATGGCCGGACTCCACGCACTGACGATAGAAGTTCCCCTCTTCCACATAGGGCAAGAGCTCGAACATCAGCGAATTCATAGAGGGAGTACGAGACCCGTCCAGCGAAGGAAATGGACGATCTCCCTCGGCGTAGTTGTGCATCGCCAGGATACACTGGCGGATGTTGTTCGTGCTTCGCATGCGGGCGGCGGCCTCGCGCACCTTCTGCACGGCGGGCAGCAGTAGGCCAATCAGCACGGCGATGATGGCGATCACCACCAGCAGTTCGATCTGGGTAAACGCTTGGCGAGGTCGTATCACGTTTCCTCCTCCTTGATTCTGCGGATTCATCTCCCATCCTGTCCCAGGTCGCGACTCCGTAGGCGGGAGTCGGGCCTGCGGGCGACGAGGGGCAGATGACGTGGGAATTGATCGGCGACTGCGTGAGGCCAATAGTCCGACGGACGATCCGAACGGCCCCGTGCCTCCTGCGTCTTTATTTCACGGTTTGATCTGTGGTGTTCTTATCCTTCGCGGTCAGGAAGTTATTGTTGCTGTCGTAGTAGTCGAGGTAGGCGTTACAGGGGTTGTAGGTGGTAGCGGTGACGAACTTGGACCACGTCCAAGTCTTATTCGCCATGTTCAACGTAGGGGTTGCACTGGTTGGATCAGGAGGATTCGAATCCTTCACGATTGCCTGGAAGCTGGCAGAGGAGAGCTTCTCGTTAGCGGCCAGCGTGAACGTCCCGTTCGCGGCCAGTATGTTAGCCTTCGCACCAGGGTTCGGGTTGATCGCTGAGATGGTGATGGTGGCGCCCATCAGCATCGGCAGGACCAGCAGGGCGAAGCCCAGCGCGACCAGCGCTCTCGTCCTTCTCATTCGTGTCTCCCTTGATGTAGTTTCGAGCAGGGTTGATGTCGGGGGAGCGAGTCGATCCCCCTCGACAAACCTCAGATTACACACACACACACACACGGAATCAAGAGACGTTCAAAAAATTGGTTCCCCCAGCGAGAGTGTCGCCGTGACAGCCGCATGCCGCACCGCAGGGCTTTCCTTCTGGACTGCACGGCCTCACGCAGGAAATGCGTTCCGACGGGATCGAGTCGAGAAGTCGCTTGGCCTTCCCTCCAGTAGCCCACCGTATCCTCATCCTCACCCCACCACCTTCAGCCCCACCCCTAGCTTTGCCTCGCCGTGGATGTCCTGCGTGATGCGCATCGAGCAGAACTTCGGCCCGCACATCGAGCAGAACTTCGCGCTCTTGAACACGTCCTGCGGCAGCGTCTCGTCGTGCATCCGCTTCGCCGTCTCCGGGTCGAGCGACAGGCGGAATTGCTCGTTCCAGTCGAAGGCGTACCGCGCCCGCGACAGCGCGTCGTCCCGGTCGCGCGCCCCGGCCCGGCCGCGCGCCACGTCGGCGGCGTGGGCGGCGATCTTGTAGGCGATCACGCCCTGACGCACGTCGTCCTTGTTCGGCAAGCCGAGGTGTTCCTTCGGCGTGACGTAGCAGAGCATCGCCGCCCCCGCCTCGCCCGCGATGGCCGCCCCGATGGCGCTGGTGATGTGGTCGTAGCCCGGCGCGATGTCGGTCACGAGCGGGCCGAGGACGTAGAACGGTGCCTCGTGGCACAGCTCGCGCTCCTTGTCCACGTTCATCTTGATGAGGTGCATCGGCACATGGCCCGGACCCTCGATCATGACCTGCACGCCGCTCTTCCACGCCTTCAGCGTCAATTCGCCCAGCGTCTTCAGCTCGGCGAACTGGGCCTCGTCGTTGGCGTCGGCGAGGCAGCCGGGCCGCAGGCCGTCGCCGAGGCTGTAGGTCACGTCATAGGCACGCATGATCTCCGACAGCTCGTCGAAGTGGGTGTACCACGGGTTCTGTTCGTTGCGCTGGTGCATCCAGGCGGCGAGGAGCGAGCCGCCGCGGCTGACGATGCCGGTGATGCGGTCGCGCGTCAGGGAGATGTACTCCTTGAGGATGCCCGCGTGGATGGTCATGTAATCGACGCCCTGCTTCGCCTGATGCTCTACCATGTCGAGCAACATGCGCGGCGTGAGGTCGCCGATGTCCTTGATGAGCTGGATCACCTGGTACATCGGCACGGTGCCGATCGGCACGGGCGAGGCGTCGATGATGCCCTGGCGGATGCCGTCGATGTTGCCGCCGGTGGACAGGTCCATGACCGTGTCGGAGCCGAGGTGGACGGCCATGTGCAGCTTCTCGAGTTCGTCCTCGAGGGTGCCGGTGACGGCGGAGTTGCCGATGTTGGCGTTGATCTTACAGGCGGACGCGACGCCGATGGCCATCGGCTCGAGGGTCTTGGCGAGGTGGACCTTGTTGGCCGGGATGACCATGCGGCCGCGCGCGACCTCGGAGCGGATCAGCTCGGGGTCGAGGTTCTCGCGAGCGGCGACGAACTGCATGGGTTCGGTGATGACGCCCGCGCGGGCGAACTCGAACTGGGTCGATGGAACAGAGCCGGCCATGAGTCGGCCTCCCCTGGGTGGAGTGCGGTTGTTCGCGGGAGGTCGAGGATAGACGGGCACGACGCGCCGGGCGGGCGGATCGCTTCCCTGGGCCGAATGACCGGCCCGGTGCGGAGGGTCTACTCTCAGGCCGCGACGAACCCGCCGCGTCCACCCCTAGCGATGCCTTGGGGGTCATTGTAGGAAGGAAGTGGGGGAACGAACACTTCGGATGTGAGGACGCGGCGAGGAATACGGAGGCGGCACCCGACGCGCACGATCCCGCGTGTAGCGTAGCGGAACGAGGGGTCGTGCTTCAGGTGGATGAATCGGATCGAATATCTCGAAATGTCGCACTGCCGAATAGAGCGTCGTCCTCTGCGCGACCGTCGAAGCTCCACTGACAATCCCTGATAACGCCACCAAGACCCAACAGAGGTTGCGAACTGTTCGGCGCATCGACGACGAACAGGACGGGCCACTCGAACGGAGTGCCACGGCGGCCCACATTCCACCACACCCGGATGCGACCGTCCCGGATCTTCACATCTCTCTGGCCTGTCGCACTATTCAACAGCACCGTTCGATTGTGGCTGTCGTCCGGGGTTGGTAGGCCATACGCTTGGGCCACAACCAACGGCACGAGTGACCAGGATGCACCCCTATCGACCCGGAATTTGATCGGTACGATCACCCCGGTCCTGCTTCGACCCGCAAGACTAGGTCACAGATCAGGCCGGCGTCCTCCCTCGAGTCGGCCCTCCAAAGCGGAATCAAATCGACACGAACGTCCTCCTGATGCTGAAGCGTTCGAGGTCGCACGGTCGGAGACTCCATCGGTTCGGATCGAGACGCGACGAATGTTCAAACGGTGACCACTTCCTCGCCCGTCTCGCAGGCCGGCAAAGGCATAGGGTAATGGATCACGATACGATCCACCTCGTCGGGAGTCAGAGATTTCAGCAGTTTGGCGATTTTCTCCACGCCGACGGCGAGAACCGCGACGACCCCAGAGGGCGACTCGAAGCAAGCCACGGTTCGGCCTCCGTAGTGGAATTGCAAATTGAAGGCGTTCCTGATCCGGAGCGGCGGCACGCGCCCCGGCAGGAGGCGCTCCAGCGCCTCATCCACCTGCTTGGAGGAAAACATCGGATGAGGCTCCTGCCTGCCCGCGATCAGCTCGCGAGCGAGTTGGATATCAGACAGGATGCCCGACATGGTCGCGAGGGCATCGCCTCCAGACGCCCCAGGTCCGCTTTGGATTTGCTGGGCACTATCGGCCACGTTGGTCGGCATTGCAAGCACTCCTCGTAGTCCGCCCGTCGGTTGAGCGAATCAGGCTCGAGTATCGTACCAACGTGAGTATAACACCATCGCCTCTGCCGCACCGCCACAGGCGCTGAAGAAATCACCCCCTGGTCGAAGCGCATGGAATTTGGAATCGGCCATCGTGAACCCAGTCTTCGATGACTCGAGTCCAACCACGATTCTCGCCAGGGCGCGACGCGCCGGGCGGATCGCTTCCCTGGGCTGCATGACCGGCCCGGTGGGGAGGGTCTACTCTCGGGCCGCGACGAAACCGCCACGGCCACCCCTAGGAGCGTGTCCGAGTATTAGTCTGTACTCCCTCGATGGCTCTCGTTCTTGCTGGGCTTTGGCCTTTTCGGCCTCCGCCCAGCCCTCGGCGCGCAC
>JANXSH010000398.1 GCA_025356615.1 Planctomycetia bacterium
CAGCCCGACGCAGCGCGTCGGCGGCGAGGCGATCTCCTCCAACACGGAAGTCAAGCACCGCGAGCCGATGCTCTCGATCGACAACGCCTACAGCCTCGAGGAACTGCGTGAGTTCGACGCCGGCCTGCGGAAGCTCCTGCCGGGGGAGAAGGTCCGCTACGTCGTCGAGCCGAAGATCGACGGCACCGCCATCTCGCTGACCTACCTCGACGGCCTACTCGACGTGGGCGTCACGCGCGGCGACGGGAAGAAGGGGGACGAGGTCACGCACAACGTCCGCACCATCGGCGGCGTCCCGTTGCGGCTCCACACGCCGAAGCCGCCCCGGCTGTTCGAGGCGCGCGGCGAAATTTACATGACCAAGGGCGACTTCGCCCGCATCAACGAGCAGAACCGCGCGGCCGGCAAGAAGACCCACGTCAACCCGCGCAACCTCGCCGCCGGCACCCTCAAACTGCTCGACCCGCGCGAGTGCGCCAAGCGCAAGCTCTGCCTGCTGGCGTACTCCGTCGGCGCGCTCGACGGCATCTCGATCCGCTCGCAGACCGAGGCGCTGGACACGCTCCGCAAGTTCGGGTTCCCCGTGAGCAACGAGATCAAGCAGGCCGAGACCATCGACGACGCGATCGCCCGCGTCGCGACCTGGGCCGACCGCCGGTTCTCCCTGCCGTTCGACATCGACGGCCTCGTCATCAAGCTCGACGACCTCGACCAGCGCCGGCGACTAGGGGCGACCGCGAAGCACGTCCGCTGGGCCATCGCCTTCAAGTTCCCCGCCGAGGAGGGCATCACCAAGATCCTCGACATCGTCATCCACGTCGGCAAGTACGGCGAGCAGACCCCCGTCGCCACGCTCGCCCCGGTGCAGCTTTCTCAGACGACCGTCCAGCACGCCTCGCTTCACAACGCGGCCCAGGTGCAACAGAAGGACATCCGCATCGGCGACATGGCCGTCGTCGTCAAGCGCGGCGAGATCATCCCCTACGTCGAACGCATCCTGCCGGAGGCACGCACCGGGACCGAGACGCCGTTCGTCTTCCCGGCGAAGTGCCCCGTGTGCGGCACCCCGACGAAGCCCAACGAGAACGCCAACGGGTTCGTCTGCCCGGCGACCGAGACGTGCCCCAAGCAGCTCGAGGGGCGCATCGAGTCGTTCGCCAAGCGCGAGCGGATGGACATCGCCGGGCTGGGCGAATCGATGTGCGAGGCGCTCGTCGCCGCTGGCCTCGTCAAGGGCGTGGCGGACCTGTACGAACTCACGGAGGAGAAGCTCCTGACGCTCGAGCGCGTGGGCAAGAAGTCGGCACAGAACCTACTCGCGGGCATCGAAGCGAGCAAGCCGCGCGGCCTGGGCCGCTTGCTCGGCGCGCTGAGCATCCCCAACGTCGGCGAACAGATGGGGCCGCTCCTGGCCCGCGCCTTCCCGAGTATCGATGCCCTGCTCGCCGCGAGTGAATCGCAACTCGCCGGCGTCGAGGGCTTCGGCCCGGTGCGGGCCGTCGGCATCCGCAAATACTTCCACGGCCCCGCCGGGCAGACACTCATCGCCAGGCTCCGCGCCGCCGGGGTGAAGCTCACCGAGGACGTAGTGACGGGCGGCCCCGGCGTCCTGTCGGGCAAGACGTTGGTCGCGACGGGTGTCCTGGTAAACTACGACCGCCTCGGCATCGAACGGCGCATCACGGAACTGGGCGGCAAGGCCGGATCGAGCGTGTCGAAGAACACGGACTACGTCATTGCGGGCGACAAGGCGGGGAGCAAGCTGAAGAAGGCGCAGCAACTCGGCGTGCCGGTCCTCAGCGAGACCGAGTTCGACGAACTGATCCGCACCCTCGAGGCCAACGCGCCCGCTCCATCGGCCCCCATCCTCGCTCCTGCCCCTGTTACCCCAGCTGCCGCGCCTGCCCCAGCGACTTCGGCGCTCGCCGGACAGACGGTTGTCGTGACGGGAACGCTCGAACGGCACGACCGCAAGGGGGCCGAGGCTCTCGTCGAACAACACGGCGGCAAGGTGTCGAGTTCTGTCACGAAGGCGACAACGCTCGTCGTCGTGGGGAGTGACGCCGGGTCGAAGCTCGAGAAGGCGAAGCAACTCGGCATCCGCGTCCTGAGCGAGGGCGAATTCGAGGAGATGATCGGCGTCGGGTAATTCGTCTCACCCAGCCCAGGCCGCATCGTCGATACAATCGATACACTCGGTGAGCGAGGCGATTCAACGCACCGCTCACCGTTCGTTCCTCGAGGGAATGCCCATGCGCACCTGTCTGCTGATTCTGGCATTCGCTCTCGTGTCGTACTTCCCCGCGCCGCCACTTCGCGCGGTCGATCCCCCTGCCACCTTGCCACCCCCAGGTTCGATGCTCGTTGCCGACTCGGTCGGGCTGACGTTCGCGGAGTTGGCTTCCCTTGCCGGGCGATCGCACCCGGACGTGAAGATCGCGCGGACGGCGGTGATCGCGGCCCAAGGGCGGTTCATTCAGGCTGGCCTCTACTTCAACCCGACGGTCGGCTGGACGGCGTCGGATCTAAATACCCGGCCCAACGCCGCC
>JANXSH010001288.1 GCA_025356615.1 Planctomycetia bacterium
GACCAGCTACACCGTCGGCATGGTCGCGCTGGGCATCGGCCTGGGCAGTCCGCTCGTCGGCTACCTCTCCGGCGGCAAGGTCGAGGTCGGCCTGGTGCCGATCGGCGCGCTGGGCATGATGGCCGCGACCACGGTCGCCGCCCTCTTCCTCGACAACATCCCGATGCTAATGGTGTGCATCGTCCTCATCGGCTTCTTCACCGGGTTCTATCTCGTGCCACTCTTCTCGCTGCTCCAGCATCGCGCGCCCAAGACCAGCAAAGGGGACGCGATCGCCACGAGCAACTTCATCAACGTCACCGGGGCGATCGTATCGTCCCTGGTCTTCGCGGCGATGGACACGGGGGCGGTGCGCTCGGGCTTCTCGCCCCCGATCCCCGCTGTCGGCGAAGAGATTCGCGGGACGCTCGACGCCAAGCCCCGCTTGGACGAGAGGACCGGGCACCTCGAGTCCGTCGTCGTCGGCGGTCGGACGCTCCACGCCAACTACGAGGGGCCGGAATACGTCCTCTTCCGCACGGGCCAGCAGATCGAGGTCGGGCAAGAGGTCGTCGTGCGCAGCTACGGCGAGAAGGGCGTCACCTACCGCCGAATCCAGCCCGCGGCCGAGGAGCCGAAGCCGGTCTACAACAAGAGCCACCTCCCGAGTCTGCTATTCCTCAGTGCGGGCGGCATGACCCTCTTCACGCTCGCGCTGCTCTGGTACTACCTGCCCGACCTCTTCCGGCGCACCCTCATCTGGTGGCGGACGCGGTTCCGCCACTCGCTCGAGACCGCCGGCATGTTGAGGCTCCCGCCGAATGGCCCGGCGCTGCTGGTGTCCGACGCGCCGGACGACGCGGCGCGCGACCACGTCCGCAGCGCGACGGATCGCGTCATCCACTTCCTCACGGCGGGCGATGACGACGAGGCGACGGTCCGCCGCGGGCGCGAGCTGCTGGCGCGCGGCGAGGTCGTCGGCCTGACCGCGAGCGCCGCCGGCGCGGGGGCCGGTCTCCTGGAGGCGTTGGAAGACGAGAAACCCGTCGCGATCTTGCCCGTCCACTGGGCGCGCGAGGAGAAGCACGGGCGTTCAGAGGTCTTCGTAGTCGCCGGCTCGTTGCTCGCGCCGGGAAGCCCCCAGGAGATCGTCCGCGAGGAACTCGACCGGCTGCGAGTCGATCTCGCGGGCAAGATCGCCGCGGGGGTGCCGTTGGAGAAGGAGGAGGCTCACTGATCGGAGTCCGCTTCCAGCGGCGCGGATAGAACCTCGTCCAAGGAGGATGGGAAGTCCTCTGGGAAGATCGAACCGGCCAATCCAGTTTCCGCTACCGCCTTCAGGACTCCATTCGCATGATCCCTGGTCAGCGCCACTGCGGACACTAGTCGCGCATCCGCACCGCCATTTTGACGCAACACCTTATCGGATAGTCAATTACCGGCGATTTTCTGAACGATTCCAGGTCAGCCGGGGCAAGCATCCTACTGACCGACCAATGAGAGATAGCCCGGCTTATTTTGCTGCTGTCCAGCCTGGTTTTTTACCTGTACACCATCCTGTACAGGTATAGGCGTGGTGGGGATGAGCGAGGAGTGTCCATGCCTGACCGCGCCGAGTAGAAAGCGATCCGCTCCTCACCGCCCGATCTCCACCCGCGCCGCCTGGTACACCTTCTTCGTGTCCTCGTGCTGGATGAACACGACGACCGACAGCTTGCGCAACTCCATCGGCCGGACGCTGATTCGCTCCTCGACCTTCGCGCCGTACTCCGTCAGATGGGCGTGCAGCGACTTGCGCAGTGCGACGGTGTCCAGCGTGGCAGTGAGCGTCGAGTTCTTTTTGTCAAGTTTCACCCCGCCCGCGTCGCCGAGGAAGCCGCGAACGACGTTCGCGTGGATCCGCCGACCACTCGAGCCAGCGTAGCGGACCTCTTCTTCGACGACGGCGAAACGCAACCGTAGCTTGTCGCCGGTGTCGCTCAGCCCCGTAATCTTCGCCTCGATGGCGACCTTCCCCTTCGCCCTCGTCGCGCTGAGGGCGATCGTTGCGTTCTCGCCCTCTTCGCGGGCCGCGTCGATCTTTTTCTCGAGTGTGTCGAAGTTGGCCTTCGCTTTGGGGATCGGCCCGGCGACGGTCGGAGTCAGCTGCCCATCGACGAGGGCCGCCGGGACGGTCTCGATGATCTCCCCGGAGTAGAACTCGCGCCGGGCGAGGGTGCCGGAATTCGCGAGCGGGTCGGGGACATCGACGTGGACGTGATACCGCAGGAAGACGACCTCGTCCTGCGAGTACGCTTTGCGGGCCGCGTCGAACGCCGCGTCGGCGGCGACGCAAGAGCTGTCCTGTGCCGTCGTGAATTGCTCGACGAGGACGAGGCGGCGGCTCTTGCCCTTTCGCGCGGCGGCCTTGCCCACCGCGAACGGGATCGCCTCCTTGCGAAAGGTCGCGTCGAGTTCGGCCTCGTAGTGATCGACGAACGCCTGCGCCTTGACAACCTCTTCCGGCTTGCCGTGCTTCGCCAGGCCAAGAACGAGCGCACGGTACGCCGCCACCTGTTGCGCTGCCGGCGTATCGGGTTTCAGCATGGAAACCGCCTTATTCGCAAACTTCAGTCCGACCGCGCTGACCGCCCCAGCCAGCGACGACAGGAGCGACTCCGCCGTATGTACCGTCGAACCGAGACGGCTCGCGTCCGTCGTGCCATGTTTCAGGATCAGCATCAGGCCGAGCTTCTCGAGCGCGACAGCGACAGGCTCGATGTCGTCCAACTTCTCGAGCGCGACGAGGGCCGCCGCGAGCGTCAGGTGTGCAGTGATCTGCATCTCGGGCGGGTGATCGTCGTGGAATCGTTTGATCGCCTCCCGCGAGCAATCCGCGCACAGCTTCGCGGCCACCGGGTACGGGATCAGGTTCCGCGCCAGGTCGAGGTTCGCCCCGAGGACCATGTCCTCCCCGTGACGCGCGGCCAGCTTTCGATAGTCCGTCACGACCTGGATGAGCGCCGCGGGATCGATCTTTCCCTGGAGCACGTCCGCGAGGATCATCTGGTAGGCGAGGTACTCCGTCAACTCGCCGACATGGTTGGCCGCGATCGCGCGCATGGCCCTGCGGCGTGTCCCCGCGTCGGCTTGCTTCGCCGCCTCGAGGAGTGCCGCATGCCCGCTCGCGGTTCGGGTCGCCTTCTTGTCGTCGAGTTTCTTCTCTTCGGTCGACTCGAGCCACACGGGCAAGATGGTGCTGCCGATGCGAACGGAGCCGAGCAGTCGCTTGTTGCCCGCTGCTGGGGCGAAGGCGAACACGTCGAAGTCGGCATTCTCGTGAGTCAGCCTCATGGACATCGTCTGCGGTCGGACCCTCACTTTGGTGAGGGCCGCCTTGTCGAACTTGCCCAGGCCCGAGAGCAAGTGGGCCTGTTTGCCGGGGATGTCGATGTGGACGATCCACATGGAAACTTCGGAGTGCTGCTGCGGGATGAGGATCTTCCACTTCCCGTCGAACGGCTGGTCGTCGGCGCGTGCCGAGACCCCCGAAACGAACAAGACCAGGCAGAGTAGGCCGATTCGGCAAGTCGAGGACGGCATAAAACGCTCCATCTCACTCGAAATCGATTCGATTGATATTATGACAGAGATGGCGAACCGAGGGAAGTACGAGGTGGCTCACAATGACACTCCCACTCGAAGGGCGAACGATCGCGCTGGCCGAGGGCCGGCAACTCGAAGAGCTGGCCGCGATGCTGGTCCACGAAGGCGCAACGCCGTTGCGGTGCCCCCTGTTGAGCATCCTCGACAACCCCGACGCGGGCCCGGTCGAGGTTTGGCTCGACGAACTGATCGCGGACCGCTTCGACCTACTCATCCTCATGACGGGTGAGGCCGTCCGCCGGGTCGCGGCGCTGTCCGATCGGCGCGGCAAGCGGGAGGCGTTCGTCGCGGCTCTGGGCCGGGTGCCGAAGATCACGCGCGGCCCCAAGCCGGTGAAGGCGCTCCGCGAACTGGGTATCACCGACGCTCGTATCGCCTCTGCTCCCACGACCGCAGGCGTCCTCGTCACACTGGCGAGCGAACCGCTCGCGGGGAAGTCGGTCGGCTACACGCTCTACGGCAGGGAGAACCCCGAACTCGATCGCTTCCTGCGCGACGCCGGCGCGACCGTCCGCCCTGTCCTCAGCTACGTCATCGCCCCGGCGGCGGACACGGAGCGCGTCGCCGGCCTCATCGAGCAACTCGACGCCGGGACGATCCACGGCATCGTCTTCACCAGCTCCCCGCAGATCGACCGCCTCTGGGAGGTCGCCCGCGAACGCGGATTGGAGGCGACCCTCCTGCGCGGCCTGGCCCGCACGCAGGTGGCGGCCGTCGGCCCGCTCGTCGCGGAGTCGCTCCATCAGCACGGCGTGGCGGTCCACGTCTGCCCCGATCAGGGCTGGGTGATGAAGAATCTGGTCAAGCAAATCGCCCGGACGTAGCTCAGAACGGGAGGTTCCTTCCCATGTCCGACCCGGTCGTCGAGGCCGCCAAGATCATCCGCGAGGCCCGCGCGCTCGTCGTCTCCGCCGGCGCGGGCATGGGCGTCGATTCGGGGCTGCCCGACTTCCGTGGCACCGAGGGGTTCTGGAAGGCGTACCCGGCCTACGCCCGACTCGGGATGCCGTTCCATGAGTTGGCCAACCCGCGCTGGTTCCGAGAAGATCCAACACTCGCCTGGGGCTTCTACGGCCATCGGCTGAACCTGTATCAGGCGACGGCCCCGCATGACGGGTTCGCCGTGCTGCGCCGCTGGGCCGAGGCCATGCCGCGTGGTGCGTTCGTCTTCACCTCCAACGTCGATGGGCACTTCGAGGTCGCCGGGTTCGACCCCGCGCGGATCG
>JANXSH010000444.1 GCA_025356615.1 Planctomycetia bacterium
CCTGCCTTCCGAATCATTCGTGTGCGGGAGCCGATGATGCCTCCCCCGGAGGGGTCGCGCCAGGGCACCGACTATAGCGACGGTCGGGGAAATTCACAAAGCCGTTTCGTCGGCGGCGACAGCGACGGCTCCCCAGAAACGCCGGCCGGCTCGGAGTGTTCAGGGGCGGGGCTATCGGTCCGGCCCGCCGCCGGGCGGTTCCTGCGGACCCCTCGGCATCGCCAGCGGCGTGTCACCGCTCGACATCCGGCGCGGCCGGTCCCAATACGGACTCTTGCACTTGGGGCAGACGCGCGGGTCTTGGCGGGCGTTGCGAGGCACCCACTCGTGCCCGCACCGCTCGCATCAGTAGCCCCAGACGAGGAACTGAACCTTGCCCATACTGACAGTTTACGGGGCGATCAGATATTCCGCAAGTATCGACTACCAACGTAGATACGGATAGTGGATGTGGTATATTAGTTCATAGGTATACACCGTTCCAGTGGTGACTTATGAACGCACGCGAGGCGAAGGCATTGGAGTTGGCGGCGCGGGTGAAGATCACCTTCGCGAACGGCCTTTGGACCGTGCCGTCGCAGACGACCTCGGGCAAGCGGTACAACGTCCTGCCGATGACGCGGTTCGGGGGAGGTTGAAACGAAACGCGAGATTCTGTAACGTAACGGGGTTTCGTTACAGGGTTACGTTGCAAAGCCGGCTGATGGTGCAGAGCGGAGGCGTTCCAAAAAGACGGCGAACCTCTCCGATTTCGGTGGATCAGGTTGAGTGCTCAATGGACGTTCCTCGAATATCGACTGATTGCATTATAGCCTCGAATGACCAATCCACCAAGGGAATCGAAGACCTCAACTGACCGCGCTCCGCGTTGCGTCGTGGCTATACATCCTCCGTATCACCCCCGGTCCATCAGCAACTCCCGTCGCCGCAACTCCTGCATGCGCTTCAGCCCGCCGCACAGCGTCAGATACTCGCCAAAGTCCTTCACCCCGAACACATACTTCTCCAGCCACGCCCGATACCGCGCCTCATCCGTCTCGACCTCGAGCCGATCCCCGGAACGAAGCGGGCGAAATACCTCGAGGAGGACATGGGGGCGGTGAACGTCCGGCTCACGCCCGAAGAGCTGGCTCAGATCGACGCCATCCTTCCGGCGGGGGCCGCCTCGGGGGAGCGCTACAACGCCCAGGCGATGAAGGGCATCGATCGGTAGGCAGATGGCCTCTCACCCTTACACCGCGATTCGACCCAGGAAGGCAGCGTTGTCCGCGCTCAGCCCCAGCTTTTGGACGAGCGTCTCGGTCGCCTGCACCATGTCCATATCAACCAGCGTGCGGCGAATCATGGTGACGCGCCGGAGAACGTCGGGAGATAAAAGACGTTCCTCCTTGCGTGTGCCCGATTGGCCGATGTCCAGGGCGGGGAAGATGCGACGATCGGCCAAACGGCGGTCGAGGACGAGTTCCATGTTGCCGGTGCCCTTGAACTCCTGGAAGATAACCTCGTCCATGCGCGACCCGGTGTCGATCAGCGCCGTGCCGAGGACGGTCAGGCTGCCGCCCTCCTCGAAAGCGCGGGCCGCGCCGAAGAGGCGTTTCGGCACCTCCATCGCGCGGGAATCGACGCCGCCGGACATCGTCCGCCCGCCGCTCGGCGCGCTGCGGTTGTAGGCGCGGGCCAGCCGGGTGAGGCTGTCGAGCAGAACGAAGACCTCCCGGCCCTGTTCGACCAACCGGCGCGAGCGTTCGACGACCAGCTCGGCGACGCGGACGTGATCGACCGCGTCGTGGTCCGAACTCGACGAGATCACCTCGACCCGATCCCGGCCCCGGAACAGCCGGCGCATCTCGGTCACTTCCTCGGGGCGCTCGTCGATCAGCAGGAGGATGAGGTCCATCTCCGGGTGATTCGTGGCGACGGCCGCGGCGATGTGCTGGAGCAGGACGGTCTTGCCCGTCCTCGGTGGCGCGACGATCAGCCCCCGCGTCCCCTTACCGAGAGGCGTCATCAGGTCCATAACGCGCGTCGTGATCGGCCCGCCGGGGGTCTCGAGCCGGAGCCGGACGTGGGGGTCGATCGCCGTAAGATCCTCGAAATTACGCCGCTGGAGTTCCGCCGCTGGCTTGCCCTCGATGCACTCGATCGCCAGGAGACGCGGCCCGCTGCCGCGCGAGGGCTTATCGACCGGCCCCTCGAGCAACAATCCCTCGCGCAGGCCGAGACGTTGGATCAGCGGGCCGGGGACAGACGCATCGCCGGGGCCGGGCTGATAGTTGCGGCGCGCGTCGCGGAGGAAGCCGGACCCCTTGTCGTGCAGTTCGAGGACGCCGCTGGCTCGTTCGGGATGTTCGCTCATGAGGCCTCTTCGGCGTCGCCCCGCCGTCTGCGGGACGACTATACTTTGCGATACTTCGTCGTCGCCTCGAAGGTGCCGTCGTCGAGCAGCACCAGTTCGTAATCGCCGAACAGGTTGGGGGCTTCCTGCTGCATGAGCCGTAGGATGGCGACGGCGAGTTTGCGGATCTCGACCTCGGCGTGTCGGCTGGCGCGCATCTCGATGAAGTGGCGCAGCGCCCGCGCGTTGGCGGTTACGAATATCTTCGTCTCCGTCGCGTTGGGCAGCACGCTCCGCGCGGCTTGCCGTGCCATCTTACGGCGCAGCGTCCGATCCGGCTCGGCGGCGAACTTCTCGTTGAGTCCCTCGACGAGCTTGACGTAGGCCGTGTGGACGTGCCCGACGGCCTCGAGCCAGAGCGCGTGCAGGGCGGGATCGTCGGCGATCACGTCCGGCTCGACGTACTCGGCGACGGACTCATCGACGTACCGTTGGCTGAGTTGCGAGTTGTGCGTCACGAAGCCGTTGGCGACGAAATTGTGATTCGGCCCTTCCATCTCGATGTCGAACGTATCTTGCTCCCCGGAGTAGGTCACGGAAGCGATACGCTTGAAACGCGGGGTCAGCACAATCCCACCGCCCTGCGGTCTCCCAGCAGGATCGATCCGGCGAACCTCATCGGGAGATCCGCCGAGTTGCTCGGCGAATTCGAGTTCGCGAGTATTCACTTTCCAGTGACACGGTTCGCACAGCGGCACGAGGTTGTCCGGGGCGGCGACCAGGTCCGGTCGCGCCCAGACAGGAAGCACATGGTGAGCCGTCAACAACCCGCCGCGCTTCTTACAAAGGCGGCAGGTATAGTCGTGGCGGGCGAGCATGGCTGGGATCAGAGCCTTGACGGGGCGGCGTATCTGGCCGGCGATCCGAGTGATTCCGCCCTTCCACTGCGGATTGAGTGGACCCTTCTTCGCCTCCGACAGGATCCTCTTGACTTCGGGGGAGTGTTTCCAACCCGCCTTGTAGCGTTTCGCCTTGTTCCAAGGCTCCCGGCCCACGGCCCACGACCCCATAGGCTTTTGGAGCTCATGCTTGCGTATCCAGGCGCGAATCGTATGCGTGGACACCTCCGCCAGCCGAGCGATCTCCCCCTGCTCGCGTGACTCGTCGTGGTATCGTGCGTGGAGCCAGTCGCGATCCTTGTACGCCGGGACGCCGTTCGTCGCCATTGGGACGTGGAGATGCCCGTGAATCGCAAGGTTGCCGGGCGACACGCTCAGGCCACCGACGATTTCATGGAGCGGCAGCCATCCGCTCGGCGTCAAGAAGCGGTGATCCCGCGAACAGGTGATCGACTTGCCGTCTTCCAGTTCCACCCGGAAAACGGGCTTCGTGCCCGACGAAACTACCTGCTTGACGCGGCCCTTGACGAAGGTGTTGGTCTGCTCGTCCAGACACCGGAGGCGCAGCAACTTCAGCCGGGACCGTCCGTGATGGGTCTTGGTCATCTCGAAGAGGTGGCGGAGCGAACGCTTCTTCGTCCCGTTTCGCTTTCCCTTGTCGAGGTGTTCGCTGTAGATGAGGGTGTCACCCGTCAGGCAGTACCCCCAGCCCGATCTGTGTCGCACCAGCTCGTGCGTCAGGCTACGGCTGACGCCGGTGAAGATGAGGTTCCAGACCGCGTGTTCCAGCACCGAGCCGTGCCCGACCTCGAGGATGTGGTTGATGTACGTCTTGTTCCCGCCGGGCCGGGGCTTGGCGTAGGACATATAACAGAGCCTTCCAGCGATCTCGGCGAGATGCTCTCCCCCGACCTCGGTGTCGGTCTGCCACGCCGCGCCGTGGTCGACGAGGAAGCGATCGACCACCTCCTGATCGACTTGCTGCCGACCGACGAGGTAGACGACCGGGTCGCGCAAGACTCGGATGGGTTCGGCGGACACGCCGTCACTCGAAGGGGAGGTCGTCATGGAGGGAAGTCCTTTCCCGAGGCGTTTTCTGAACTCGAGTCCAGGTATTCGGACACTATCACCAATGAGAACATTGTTGCCGAAACAGGAGGAAGAGTCAACAGGGGTGAGAGGGTGACAGCGATGAGCGTTCCCCAGGGTGCGCTCGCTGCGCGAGCGACCCTGGGCTTTGATGTGTAACGCCTTCGGCGTAAAATACCAACACCACGTCGGCTTTCGTCAACGGTATTGCGTTTATAGAGGTTCAGGTAAGTAATTTCCGCAAGACAACGGGATGTCATCGCAGTCAGGCCCAGGAAACAAGGTACTGACAATCGTTCGTCACCGGAAATTACTTACCTGAACCTCTATAGCCGCGACGCAACGCGGAGCGCGTCTTGCGTCGCGGCTAGACATTCCCATCCACTACCGTAGAACCATCCGGGCGACCATCTCACCATCTCGGCTGTGTCACTCTCGGCGATTGCTCCTATCTTATGGATAGATTGCCCTCGTCCATGCCGGGAGTTCGGATGCACTCTACCTTTCAGATCGAACCGTTGTCGGATTTCAGCCGTCCCGAGTCGCGCGCGGCGATGAAGTCGGCCCTGGAACAAGTGGGCCGACGATTGGGGGGCAATTACCCCCTGGTCATCGCCGGACAGGAGATCAGCCCCGGCGGTTGGATCGACTCGATCGATCCTTCGCGGAAGACGCGGGTCGTGGGCCGATGCGCTCGTGCAACGCCGGCCAACGCCGAGGCGGCCATCGCCACTGCTGTGCAGGCGTTTCCCATCTGGCGCGACACCGAGCCGGGGCGGCGGGCGCAGTACCTCTTCGACGCGGCGAAAGTGCTTCGCCGTCGGCGTTTCGAGATGGCGGCGTGGCAGGTCTACGAGTGCGGCAAGCAGTGGCGCGAGGCCGACGCCGATGTCGCCGAGGCGATCGATTTTTGCGACTTCTACGCTCATGAGATGATTCGCATGGCCGTGCCCCGGCTGCGCAACGTGGCGGGGGAGGACAACTCGTACTTCTACGAGCCGCGCGGCGTGGCCGTCGTCATCGCGCCGTGGAACTTCCCGCTCGCGATCCTGTGCGGCATGACGACCGCCGCCCTCGTCACCGGCAACACGGTCATCATGAAGCCCGCCGAGCAGTCCGGCGTCGTGGCGGCGAAGCTCATGGAGGTCTTCCGCGAGGTTGGGTTGCCGCCCGGCGTCCTGAACTTCCTTCCTGGCGTCGGCGAGGTGATTGGGCCGCTGCTCGTCGGACACCGCGACACGGCGATTATTGCCTTCACCGGCTCGCTCAAGGTCGGCCTCGCGATCAACCAACAGGCGGCCGTGACGCCGCCGGGCCAGCACTTCGTCAAGCGTGTCATCGCCGAGATGGGCGGCAAGAACGCCATCATCGTGGACGACGACGCCGACATGGACGAGGCCGTCACCGGCGTGGTCGAGTCGGCCTTCGGCTACCAGGGGCAGAAGTGCTCGGCGTGCAGCCGGGTCATCGTGCCGGAGGCGAAGTACGATGCATTCCTCGCCCGCCTCGTCGCGGCGACGAAGAGCCTGACAATCGGTCCGGCGGACGATCCGGGCTTCTCGGTCGGCCCGGTCATCGACGAGGACGCCTTCAACCGGCTCCACGAGGTCGTCGCGCGCGGCAAGGCGGAGGCGAGGACGGCTTATGCCGGCGACGTGGGAGCGCTGGCGGGGCGGGGCTTTTTCATCGCCCCGCACGTCTTCGCGGCAGTCGATCCGAAGTCGTTCCTCGGGCAGGACGAGTTCTTTGGCCCGATCCTCGCCGTCATCAAATCGCGGAACCTCGACGAGGCGCTGCGGATCGCCAACGACGTGCCCTACGCCCTGACGGGCGGTCTCTATTCGCGGAGTCCGGCCCACATCGCACGGGTGCGGCGCGAGTTCCGCGTGGGCAACCTGTACATCAACCGCAAATGCACGGGCGCGCTGGTGGACCGGCAGCCGTTCGGCGGGTTCAAGCTGAGCGGCATCGGGTCGAAGGCCGGCGGTCCGGACTACCTGTTGCAGTTCGTGCTGCCGCGGACGATCACCGAGAACCAGATGCGCCGCGGGTTCGCCCCAGAAGCCGCGGCAGGGGAGTGAGGAGCGCACCTCAAGTGAACGATTTGAACAGCACGTCGAGCGGATGAGGGTCTGCTTTGCCGTCCAACAGCAGGCCAGTGCCGAAACGGGCTTCGAGTAGGTGTCGCGTTTCAGAAGTGCAACCTGTTATCGCAACACCGTCCTCTGTGTCGTATTGATTCTCACGAAGATCGAGCGTGGTGATCGCGGACAACGTTTTGGAGCGCGTGAGTGCTCGCAAGCCGGCTTCCCCTATTGAGTTTCCCGACAGGTCGAGGTGCCGGAGAGAACGTGCTCGCTTACACCGACGTGAGCGGCGCCGACAAGAGCGGCAGAGGCACATTCACCGGCAACGTGGTGGCCGCCGGAGACGGAACCGGCACGGCCGGAGCGGGGCAATTCTGTGGCACCGGCACGCGCAACGCCGCGCTGTCGGGCAACATCGCCCTGATC
>JANXSH010001296.1 GCA_025356615.1 Planctomycetia bacterium
CCGAGTACGGCCACCTCGTGCTGACGCCGAAACAGACGCGAGCGCTCTTCCGCGAGAAGGGCTACCAGCGCGTCGTCGCGTTCCAGACGCGCAACCCGCTACACCGCGCCCACGAATACGCCCTCGTCGCTGGCCTGGAACGGCTGACCCGCGACGGCCACTTCACCGGCGCGGTGCTCAACCCGCTCGTCGGCGAGACCAAAGGCGACGACGTGGACGCCAAGACGCGCATGCGCACCTATCAGGCGCTGATCGCGGCCAAGGCGCTCGGCGAAGGCGACAGCGACGAAGAGTTGTGGAAGAAGGTCGGCTGTGCCATCGGCGACCGCATCCACCTCGTCGGCCTGGACATCAAGATGTTCTACGCCGGCCCGAAGGAGGCGATCATGCACGCGATCTACCGCCAGAACTTCGGCTTCACCGACATCGTCATCGGACGCAAGCACGCCGACGCCCCGTATGCCGACGGCAAGGACATCTGGGACGGCCTCGCGGCCCAGCGCAAGTTCGACGAGCTGAAGGGCGAACTACTCATCAAGCCCGTCAAGATCGGCTTCGCGGCCTTCTTCGAGGAACTGGGCCGGGTGGGCCTGGTCGATGAGTTCGGCGCGAAGGGCTACAAGCAGGTGTCGATCACCGGCCGCGACCTGCGCGAGAAGTACCGCGCGGGTGAACTGCCCGACCCGCGCGTCGTGCGCCCCGAGACGGCGCGCATCCTGATCGAGAGCATGAAGGGGCAGTGAGGAGGAGTGAGGCGTTTTTCGGGGTGGCCCCCCAAGCCCAGCGGTTGCAACCGCTGGGCTTCGCCCCGCGCCCCTCCTCACCCCGCCTGCTCCGGCGGCACCTCGACGTGCGGCCCGGTGTAGAGGCGCACGTCGATCTTCTGCGCCTTCGACAGGTCGATGCCCTCGAGCGCCAGCGTCATCTCCAGGCGCGGCTCCTCGCTGAGGGCGACGGGGAGGCGGACCGTGAAGGTGCTGCCCCTGCCCAACTCGCTCTTGAGCGAGACATCGCCGCCGAGCAGTTTCGACAGCTCGCGGACGATCGACAGGCCGAGGCCCGTGCCGCCGTATTCGCGCGTCATGATGTTGCCCGCCTGGCGGAACTTCTCGAAGACGAGGTCTTGGTCCTCCGGGGCGATGCCGACGCCGGTGTCCTTCACCACGAGGACGACCTGCGGACCCTCGGCGTCGATCTCGAGCGTGATGCGCCCCCCCTCGGGGGTGAACTTGATCGCGTTCGAGACGAGGTTCGTCAATATCTGTTGGAGCTTGCCCACGTCCTGGCGCAGCTTGGGGACGCTCGCGGCGTAGGTGGCGCGGAGGTCGATGTTCTTCTTCTCGGCCATCTGGCGGAACATCGTCAGGACGCCCTCGGCCGCGTCGATCACGTCGAACGTCTTGACGCTGATCTGCATCTTGCCCGCCTCGATCTTCGCCAGGTCGAGGATGTCCGAGATCAGGTTCATCAGTTGCTCGCCGGAGGTGCGGATGTTCGTCACCCAGCGCTGTTGTTTCTCGGTCAGGCCGGCCGCCGATTGGAGTACCTCGCTGAAGCCGAGGATGGAGTGCAGCGGCGTGCGCAGTTCGTGGCTGATGCGGGCCAAGAAGTCGCCCTTGAGGCGGTTGGATTCATAGAGCGCGAGGTTCGCCTGGGCGAGTTCGTCCACCTTGCGGTCCAGGTCGTTGTTGACCTTGCGCAGGCGGTCTTGCATGGCGACGAGGTTTCGCAGCATGCGGTTGAAGGCGTTGCTCAGATCCTCGAACTCGTCGCCTGTCTGGATCTCGCTCCGCACGTTCAACTCGCCCGCGCTGATGGCGTCGGCGACCTCCTTGAGGTGCTTGACCGGCTTGACGATGACGTAGCGGACGATGACGTAGCTGCCGCTCATGATGAGCAGCGCGGTAATCAGGGCGGTCGAGAGCAATAGCGCGCGGTTGCTGTGGAACTCGGCCTCGATCGGCTTGGTCGGGATCTCGATCTTGATGACGGCGAGCAGGTCGTCCTCGGCGAGGTCGGGTTGGAACTGGCGGTGGCAACTCACGCACGACTTGCTCGCGCGGACCGCCCCGTAGTAGAGGTGCGGCCCCTGACTGGTCAGGAGGTGGTTGTCCTCCTGCTTCGACGAGTCGGCGCGGAACTGCGTCAGCTTCTGGAAACTCGCCGCGTCGGGTGCCTGGTCCGGTCGGGTGGCCGACGCCTTGATGAGGACGAAGCTGTACTTCTGCAACGCCTCGGGCCAGCGCTTCTCCCAGTCGGAGCGGAACTCGAGGAGCGCCTGATTGAGTCGTTCCTGGTCGGCGACGTTGACCCCTGCGGCGCTCGGCGGTCGGCACTTCGTGGCGAGTTGCTGGTCGACGATCTGGACGGCGAGGAGGCGGCAGGCGGTCGTGATCTGCTCGTAGGCCAGCGACTCGGTCTGCCGGGCGTAGAGCCAGAAGCTGCCGGTGATGAGGACGAGGATGAACCCCCCGAAGAGGAAGTGGCACTTCCTCTCGAGGCTCGTCTCGCCGAGGAGACGTTTGAAGGCGCGGTACGACATGGTCTGGTTCCTCGCCTCGGTTCTAGGGTCTCTTCGGACGGGCCTTGTGCGGGGCGGGTTGGCACTTGGGGCAAAAGTGCGACGACCGGCCTCCGACGCGGACCATCGCGATCGGCGTCTCGCAGCGAGGGCAGGGGAGGTCCGTCCGGCCATAAGCACGGAACTCGTCCTGGTAGCCGCCGGACAGCCCGCTGCCGCCGACGTAGTTGCGGATCGTCGAGCCGCGATGCTCGATCGCCTCGGTGAGGACGTGGGCGATCGACTCGCGCAGGCGGTCCGCCTCCTTGGGTTTCACGTCACATGCGCGACGGCTGGGGTGTAACTGGGCCTGGAAGAGCGCTTCGACAGCATAGATGTTGCCGACGCCCGCGACAACGGTCTGGTCGAGCAGGACCGCCTTGATGACGCGCGTCGTCGCCTTCAGCGAGGCGCGCCAGGCTGCGGGATCGAGGTCGAACGGCTCGGGGCCGAGGGCGTTGTCGCGGTGGAACGTCTCGAGGGCGGCGTCGTCCCGTATCAGGACGGCACACCCGAAGCGGCGGATGTCGCTGAATCGCAGCTGCCTGCCCGGCTCGTCGAGGTCGAAGACGAGGTGCGTGTGAGGCTCCAGCGGATCCCCTGCGGGCTTCACCGTGAGCCGCCCCGTCATCCCGAGGTGGACCACGAGGTGGGCACCGGAGTCGAGTCGGAGGAGGATCCATTTTCCGCGACGATGGGCCTCGAGGATGCAACGCTCGACGAGACTGCCGTGCCAGTCCTCGAGCCAGGGGCGGCGGAGTTCGAGCGAGCCGACGCGCGTGACGGAGGACAGACGCCGACCGACGAGGAGCGGGCGCAGATCCCGAACGATCGTCTCGACCTCCGGTAGTTCCGGCACTTCGACCTCCCCTCGCGGTTGATGCGATGGGGTGAATTATACGCCATCGCCGGGACGGAGGACCAGAGCAGACGAGTCGAGGGTGAGGCAATGTCGTACGGTGGGTCGAGCGGAGCGAGGATTTACGAATTCAGCGACCGCGTCATCGAGAGGGATGGCGACGCGAATCTGGAAAGCCCTAGCCCCGCTCACCCCACCTTACGCCCTCGTCAAATCCTGTCGAATCACCCAACAGCAAAAAGCAAGGAAAGTCGGAGGAAGAAATCCTTGCATCGGGTGCTTTCTCAGGTATACTCATTTTACACGATCAGATCGGCATCATAAGCCTTGTCGGTCTAGCCAACAAAAGGTCTGGATCCAGACCCCTCGCGCGGTAAACAAGACCTCTCTACCAGGATGGTTTAGGGTAGTCTCAGGCGGTTCTCTGCATGATGTTGATAAAACCCCCTCGGCTACCCCTCGCAGTTACCGTCGTCGAAGACGAGCCTATGGCCCAGGATGTCCTCGTCCGGGCGGCCCGCTCGTGGCATTTCCAGTGCCAGACGGCCAACACCGCGGAGCAAGCACTCGACCTCCTCGTAACCAACCCGACCCCGATCGTCGTCACCGACCTCCGCATGCCTGGTCGGGGCGGGCTTTGGCTGATCCGCGAAATCCGCAAACGCTGGCCCGACATCGGCATCATCGTCTTGACCGCCGGGGATGAACCCGAGGCGACGAATGAATGCCTCCGGGCGGGCGCGCACCACTACTTCTACAAGCCGATCAAGCTGGACGAATTCCGGCACGTCCTCGAGACGACCTGGCGGACGTATCGCGAGGAGTGCGACCAGTCCGACCTGCGCCGACAGCTCGAACACGCCGTCCGCAAGCAGACTCGCCGGGTCCGGCGGACCTTCCTCTCGGGCATGACCAGCCTCGTCCTGACGATGGAAGAGCGCGACCCCTACACGGCCGGCCACTCGCGCCGCGTCCGTGACTACGCCCTGGACCTCGCTCGCGCTTTGGGGATCGACCGCAAGCAGCGACGATTGCTCAGCCTCGCCGCACACCTCCACGACATCGGCAAAGTCGCCGTCCCCGACGCCATCTTGCACAAGCCCGGCCCGTTGACGGAGGAGGAGTTCGCCATCGTGCGCGACCACCCCGTCGTCAGCGAGCGGATCCTCGCCCCGGTCGTTAGCAATCGCAGCGTCCTCGCGGGCATTCGTGGCCACCACGAGCGGATGGACGGCTCCGGATATCCCGACCACCTTCGGGGAGATCAGATCCCGCTGTTCGCAAAGCTTATCGCGATTCCCGACTGCTTCGACGCTCTGACCACGTCTCGCGCCTACCGCGACGCGATGACTACCCACGAAGCCTTATCGATCCTTCGTGAGGGGGCGGGCCAACACTTCGACCCGGAGTTCATCCGCACCTTCGTCGAGATCGCCCCCTACCTGGAGTCCGGGGAGACGCGCTCCGGTATCCTGGTCAAGGCGTGAGTGGGGCGATCCGGTTCGTCCTAACGACCAGGAGTCCAAAACGAATAGGAGGGGGGAGAGACTTTCGTCCCTCCCCCCTCCTATCTTACAGTTAATCGTCTAGTCGATTAGTTGCAGGTGTTGCAGGTGTTGCAGCACTTGGGAGCCTTGCGGCAGAAGCTGAAGCGAGCCTTCTTGCAGTGATCGACACAGCAAGGGGTGCAGCAGGAGGTGGAGCAGGCCGACTCACAGGCGACTACCTTGCAGACCGGCTTGCAAACCATCCGGGTGCAGGTCACGTTCTCGCAGACCGGGACGCACTTCGTGATGCAGCGGGTAGCCTGGTAGGGGATGCACTTCTTCACGTTGACCGTGATGCACTCCGTGACGCACTCCGTGACGCACTTGTAAGAGCAGCACTTCACAGTGTGGGTGCAGGGGACGCACTTGTTGACGCAGACCGTCTCGCAGCAAGGGACGCACTTGACGCACTTGACGCACTTCGTGCAGGGCACTTCGCAGCAGACGGTGCAGGTGAC